>CAIJEA010000027.1 GCA_903819605.1 uncultured cyanobacterium
ACGACAATTGTGGCGATCGCAGTTGGTGCTGTGTCTTGTTCAATATCTCAGTCTAGTGAACCTCAAGACGCAACTATTAAAAAGGTATCCGTAACCGCAACAAATAAAGGCTGCGATCCTGTACAAGTTGATACTACCGCAGGTAAAACTATTTTTGTAATTACGAATAAGGGCGATAGTCCTTTAGAGTTTGAGATTCTGTCTGGCGTTAAGGTGATTGAAGAAAAAGAGAATATTGCTCCTAATTTTGTTCAGGAACTAAAAGCAAATTTGGAAGAAGGGGAATACGATCTAATCTGCGGTAAAAAAGGACTTCCGAAAGGCAAACTGATTGTCAAAGCTGCACCTAAGGATCAAGCTACTCAGGCTAAATCTTCGGTCGATCAAAGTAAATTAGTGGGGGCGATCGCTGAATATAAAGTTTATGTATTGCAAGAAGTCGATCAACTCACTGCTAAAACCCAAATCTTTACTGATTCGGTAATTGCCAATGACATACCCGCAGCTCAGAAAGCTTACATAGCAGCTCGTGTTCATTACGAACACATCGAGCCTGTTGCCGACCTTTTTTCTGACCTTGACACTAGCATAGATGCTCGCGCCGATAAATTTGCCAAAAAGGAACTCGATCCAGAATTTGCAGGTTTCCATCGTTTGGAGAAATCTTTATTTCAAGAAAAGAGTACGGCAGATATGGCTCCGATCGCCAAAAAGCTGATGACTGATACTCTGGAACTCCAAAAGCGTATCAAAGATTTAGCGATCGAACCAAAGAATATGGTTGGTGGATCTGCGGCTCTGATTGAAGAAGTTGCCGCGAACAAAATTACTGGGGAAGAAGAACGTTATAGCCATGTCGATTTAATGGATTTCCAAGCTAACGTTGATGGCTCCCAAAAGATTGTTGAACTCCTACGCACACTGGTACAGAAGTCAAATCCTGAGATTCTTACTAAGGTTGATGCCAACTTTAACAAAATCAATCAGAGCTTGAGTAAGTATAAGCTGACCGATGGCGAATTTATGACCTATGACAAGTTGTCTGAATCTGACAAGAAAGAGTTAAAGGCAGTATTGGCGGCTTTGTCTGAGGATTTATCAAAACTGCGGGGCATTTTGGGTGTTGATTAATTTTCATTTTTTTAATTCGATTTATTAGCTTGATGGAGAAACTACGATGACTATTAATTCGCAAACCTTTGAGAAAGTTGTCCCACGTCTGAGTCGTCGCAATTTTTTACTAGCGATCGCTGGTGCAGGTGTAACTACAGCTTTAACTACCTATGGCTATAACGCCCTATTCGATATCGGTTCCGAAACTCGTCCCGAAACTGAACAACTCGTTCCTTTTTTGGGATTACATCAAGCGGGAATTCTCACTCCCACACCAGCATCAGCTTTGATGGTTGCCTTTGATACAACCGCAAATAACAAAAATGAATTAATTCAAACTTTTAAAGTCTTAACTGAGCGCATTAAATTCTTGATGGCTGGTGGTACTCCTCCCATCATCGATCCTAAATTTCCTCCCCATGATTCAGGTATTCTCGGAACCAAAGTTTATCCAGATAATCTCACGATTACTGCTGCTGTTGGCAATTCGATATTTAGCGATCGCTATGGCTTAAGTCAACTACGTCCTAAACATCTAAGCGAGATGCCCAGTTTCCCTAACGATGAGCTAAACCCTGAATTGTGTCATGGCGATCTGATGCTCCAGTTCTGCGCCAATCATGCTGAAACTAATCTCCATGCTCTGCGCGATATCATTAAAAATCTTGCTAGCTCATTAGTTGTACGTTGGAAAATTGAAGGATTTCAGCAACCGAATACTCTTAAGGGTAAAAATCGTACCTCTACAAGAAATATGCTTGGCTTTAAAGATGGCACGGCAAATCTAGATACAACAGATTCCAAATTGATGGAGCGCAATGTCTGGGTTAAAGCTAATACCGATGAACCGTCATGGGCAACTGGAGGAACATATCAAGTAGTAAGAATTGTCCGCAATCGCGTCGAGTTTTGGGATCGAACTCCACTTCAAGAACAGGAGCAAATTATTGGCAGGAAAAAAGATACTGGCGCACCATTGGGAATGCAACATGAACATGATATTCCTGAATACGATCGCGATCCTAAAGGTAAAAAAATTCGACTTGATGCTCACATTCGACTAGCCAATCCTCGCGACTCTGAGCAAAGTTTAATATTAAGACGCGGATTTAATTACTCGCGGGGAGTAGATAAAGCTGGGCAACTTGATATGGGGTTACTTTTTGCTTGCTTCCAACAAGATTTAGAGAAAGGTTTTGCAACTGTCCAGAAAAGACTCAATGGCGAACCACTCGAAGAGTACATCCGTCCAATCGGCGGTGGTTATTTCTTTGTATTGCCTGGAGTGACAAATGCAGGTAATTACCTTGGTCAAACTTTGCTAGAAGCATAAGTTGTTTTCTGCCTCGTTATAAGACTTTAATTCTTATAACGAGACTTATAAAAAGACCCATAGTATCACTATTAGACTAAATAAAGCGCCAAAATGGAGGTCTTTATTTAGTCTTTTTTGTTGGTGTGCCAAAAATCAATATTTAGATTACGAATTTGATGGAGTGCTATATAGGCGTAGTTTACTTACGATAATGGTTATTTACGCAAGCTAAGCTATTTAATATAATTTGGTAAGCTAAGACTATTTAACCCGCAGTATCAAAGACCTACCGTATAAAACTTTGATACTGCGGGTTAAATTTTTGATAGACAATTTAAGTTATAAATTCAAGCGACTCTAATTAGCTGGAGGCGTTTTCTCTAAACTGGCTTGTCCAGGAGTAAGTTTATCGATAATTGCTTGAGTAGGTAGAGGCGACTTAAAGCCTCGCAACAACGAACTTTTTGCAGAAGTATCTTTCCACTCATTTAAATTTAGGCGGCGGACTACTGGTGGAGTTGGGGAATTGGGTTTAATAATAATTTCTTCGCCTGTTAACAAAGTAATTTCCTTTGACTGATTTACTAGTTTCACGACTACAGTTCCTTCCCAAGAAAAGAATCTGATGCCTTGGTTAATATCCTTGGGAATTTCGACAAAGGCGGTTGTCCCGCGAATTGCGGCAGTGGCATAGGATGTAGAAATTTCTGTTGGTACTTTTAGCCCAGGCTTAACCCAAGTAATCATTTTTCCTGACGTTAGGTTAAGGCGATTATTGGGTTGAATCTGCAACTCAGCATCACCAGCAATCCGAAAGCCTACCCCATTGTTAAATTCAACTTGAGTTTTGCCTTTTCCTTGAGTGCGGATCGTGTCTGCTAAATATAGTTCCATCCCGACTTTGGCATCAGTTTCCTTTGAGGTATCTTTTTGCTTAGACTGAACGAATACAGGCTTTTCTTCGATTAATGAGACCTTCGCGATCGCTTGTTCTTTGACAGGTGTAGGTGTAGAGCTAGTTACTGGAGAAGGAGGCGTAGCATTCGGTTGTGATTCGCAGCCAAATACAAGGAAAGTAACAGCAGCCATTAACAAAGAACTTTTCATTACGGTATCTCAACGAAAGTCTGGACTGAAATTTAGATAAATGTTTGCATAATCGTCCCCACCAATCAAGTGTATTTTATGCTTATCTCTATTTCGATTTTGCCAGTACCTTTGCAATACGAACAATTTTCTTCTCGTTGAATTTCTCCAGAACAGTCTCGCAGTTCAATGTAGCCTTTACCTTCGCAGTGATGGCAAGGCTTAGATGTTTGTAGAGAAGATGATAGGCGATCGCCTTCTAATTTTTCTGACATATTTGATAAAGAGTAAAAGTATAGGATTATCTAGGAATTACCTGAATTAGTCCAGTTTGGAAAGCTGCATCATAGGTGATCACAGGTAAGTTTTCGATTTCAGCTTGAGCCATAATCACCCGATCAAATGGATCTCGGTGGGCAATCGGTAGATTACCTGCTCTAAGCGCGTGATTTGTGGCGATCGCCAGTTCGCTAAATTTCGCTTGACGTAATATCTGTGAATATTGCTCAACAATTTGTTTTGCTTCAGGTAGTTTGCCAATACGGTATTTGGTCGCAATTTCCCAAGCAGATGCGCTGCTAACGATAATTGTATTGTCTGGATTACTAATGATTTCTCTACACTCATTATTTAGTTTTGGGTCGTTAAAGATCCACCACAGTAAAATATGGGTGTCAATTAGATAACTCATTCCCATTCTTGGAGTTCCTCTTCTGACAGTGGCTCAAAGAAAGCATCACCGAGTTTTCCTGTTAGTAAACCTGGGGTGCGAGGCTGTAAAGGTTCTTTTCCTAAACCTAGTCGAAAGTAATGAATTAAGTCATAAATTTCAGCAAGTTTATCCTCTGGTATATCTTGAAGCTCTTGAACAATCTTCTGAATCAGCATAATTCAAACTCCTTTTACTTAGGTTGCTGTTTAGGTGGTGTCTTCTTTGGACGACGAAAATTATCAGCTTCTGCTTCTTCTGGACTTGCAAAACACCAATAAACCTCTACCCCTTTTATTTCGTCGATATAATAGTATATGCCTCTCGCACTATCTGTTTTACTAAGATTAGTCGTAGCCCTAATGGGGAATTGTACTGGACAACTTTCGCTATTTAAGGGAGGTACACCGTTTCTTAGCCTAAGCTTTCTGCGTTCCTGTTGGACATACTGCCAGTAAGTTTCTTCTGCTTTCTTTTTCTGCTCATTTTTACGAAGTCTTTGTTGTTTCTTTACGTCATATACTTGTTGAGCATGACTAATACCAAAGTTGACTTCTCGAAATACTTCAGAAATTTCAGGATACTTTTGCAATAAATCTGGAGAAGTAGATAAATAGTTTGAGATAATTTTTGCTGCTTGACTGTGGGTTCTTATAGCTTTCGCTAACTCATCTTCTTCTAAAGAATTCATTACTTCTATATTTTCATGAGCAAATTTATTAAATAGGATCATTGCTGGTTTTAATCCTACCCATTCAGATGGAATAGAAGATATAGCAGGTGCTATGGCATTTAATAGAATTCCACCGAAGAGAATGAGATAAAAAAGTAATAATTGTTTGAGAGTAATGTAACCACAAGTCCATAATAAGAAAGCAACAAGGCAAATTTTTAAAACTTCTTTTGTTGCTTTAGCTCCTATGAAAGCTATAACCCATATCTGCTGAATTTTTTCAGGTAATCTATTGAATATTTTTATGACTGCAAAGGGATACTTTGAAGTTTCACCGCGAAAATCTGCTGTAATCTCGGCTATTAAGCCAGATCTTTTTTTTTAATTATTGGAGTCTCTTCTTCACCAAGCCCCTCAATGTGAATGGCATTACGACCATACTCATGGGCAATCTCATAGGATTCGCCAGAAGCTATAGCAAAGTAAAAACCACTCGAATATTCGATAGCGGCTTCATCACCAAGTTCCTGTCGCATAGCAACTACATACCTAATTCGATCAGCTATACCTTCGGCTTGAGCTACTGAATAACAAGCATTAAGTACTACACACTCTACATAGCTTGCACATAAGCCAAATAAATCTTTAAGCGCTTTTGTAGAGACTGGTTTTGGTCTTCCATCAGAGTCTTCAAATATTAACCCCTGAGTCCCAGCACCATGACCACAAAAATGAACTATTTGGGGTTTGTGATACAGTATTTGCTTTTGAATATCTTTTGTACGAACAGCTAGAGAAATTTCAACGGTAAAACTATCTCGATTCCTTGATTTCTGTAAAGACTCTTGAATTTCTCTAACTTCTTGATCCAGACGTAATCTACTAGTTTCTATAGGATTAGCTGATAAGATCAAGATTTTCTTGATAGGCTGACCGTAAGCCATTTGATAAATTTAGGATTATTTAACTGTAGGTTGTTAATTATTCTAAATCAACTAAACTCAATCTTGAGGTTTGTTCTTTCTTGCCTAGAGAGACTTCTAGCTTCTTCAAAAGCTCTACAGTCACTTCCGCAAAGGCTTTTGCGCCACCAGAATTGGGATTTGCTAATGAAGCAGGAACGAAATTATCTACAGCTTTAGCGATATTTACATCATTGGGAATTTTGGTTTTAAAAATCTTGGCACTGCTGAAGTCCGCAGCTACTCGATCCATTACTTTTTGGTAATATCTGCTCAGCGTAAAACCAGCCGACATGCTGAATACAATACCTAAGAGTTGAATATTAACTGAGTTGTCTTCTCGGTAGACCTCGCGCAATTTCTCAATGCGTCTTTCTAATAACTGAATACCAACCACAGATAGAGGTTCTGGTCTAGCAGGCATCAGGTAAAAATCGCTAGCGACAATACTACTACGTGTGATGAGGTTATATCCAGGGGCACAGTCGAGAATGATGTAATCGTAGCTTTTTAGAGCTGGAGCGAGAATACCTTTGATTAGAGTTTGCTCAAACTTGCTCCAAGTCTGCTGAAAGCTTTGCTTTTCTTCGTATAGTAGAGACCGGTTATATAGCATTTCCGAAACGAGAAACTCATCGTATAGATCGATATCCCCTACTAAAAGATCTAATCCCTGCACCTTGCAAACATGGGGAATTACGATATCTTTAATTTGATATACCTTTTCTTCGGGATCGTTAACTTGTACGCCATAACGCGCGATCGCCTGACTGACGAGATACCTTAAAGTGCGATTTTCTTTACGACACTTAGCAAACTCGGCAGGTGAAATCATGCTTAGAGAAGCGCTGATCTGAGTATCTAAATCTACAACTAAGACCTTTTTGCGATGGATTTTAGCCAAGCAGGTGGCAATATTTACAGTGAGGGTGGTTTTTCCTACTCCACCTTTCATATTGACCGTTGCTATCACTTTACCCATTGTTTAAATACCCAATAAATACCCAGTTAAATACCGACGAAACAAAACTTGATGAGTCTCTTTGAGGCGATTATCGTAAATCATTTTTTGTCAGTTAACAATACACCATTGAACTACTAAGTCATCTTTAATTATAAAAAGTAGATGAAATGCTAGAGTTTGTTTTTTTTAGTTGAGATTTGGATTGACGACATGACCTCTTGTTGGATCGGGAATAAATAAGCCAAGACGGAGCGATCGCAACATAGCTTCCCAGACTTCCCGCATTTGTTCTTCGCCCTCTGTCCAATAGTCAAAGGTAAACAGGACTTGGACATTACCACCGATGCCTACCAAAATCCGAGATGTGGCAGGTCTTTTCTCCGTAGCATCGATATATTGGATATCTGCCCAGACCAGCCTCATGCCGTCACGATTAGCACTGGTAACTTTGCTTCTATGAGTTATTTCGCGATCGTCGTCATCGAGAATTTGTTGCAGGGCTTTTTTGAGGGGAAATGTCGTCCAATCATTAGGGGGTAAGCGATTGAAGGACATTTCTAATGCGCCAGTATCATCGGTTGGTTCTAGATCGTGGAAGCTGACAGACTTTTCTTTAAATTTAACAATCCAGTCTTTGGGGAAATCAAACCGCACCGCACCGCGATCGGCGACAAATATTTTGTATCCTTCTTCAGATTCCCAGCCGTGATCGCTACGTAATGTTAAGTCCTTTTTTCGCATACTGCTATCCAGCTTAAAACTAATATTATTATAAAACTCAATAAACGCTTGTGTTTATTGAGGAGAGAATGCTGGCAATATAAAAGCGATCGCAATGCCACCAATGACTAGCGCTTCAAAAACGAATAGAACTATGCTAGTGGGCTTGAGATGAAATCCTCGAAACCAATGATTGGGCGTATCTTCTGCACGAACCTTCCAGTTGTATATGGATAGTAGTAATGGCATTCCACCAACTTTTGCACTCATCAATAGATGCATTGCTATACCGATAATCATCAATAGCCATGAGATTAAATGCCCGATATACCATGCATGATTGAACTCTCCACTTGGCAACCATTCCTCATTCATCATTCTGCCTGTAATGACGGCAAAGGTTCCAGATAGAAGGATTGTCGTATTAGTAATCCGCTGAATTGATATCCACCATATCGGTTTGCCAACGTCTTTGAGATGGCTTAGAGATTCTTTTTGAACGAGGCGACGATAACCTAAATGAAAACAATATAGAGCGAAGATCGGTAAGAGTATTAAAAACCCTAGGGCGATCGTGCCGTGAATGCCCTGTGTATTACGGATCTCAGGCAAGTTAAGCGTGCCAAATCGCTTGTCATATCGGTCATAGACCATAAAGCCTGTAATCAAGGAAGCAAAAACAAATAAAGCGATCGCATTATGCAATAGGCGTAGCAAAACAGGCTGATATGGAGAAATTGGTGATTTCATTTAGCTCCTTGTGTGCTTCGCGCATATAAAGTCCATCATATTCAGCCAGTAACAAAATGACTTGAGATAAGCAAGACTCGCCTCAAAGCACTAGAAATAAAGCTAATATACATTCTAGAATCTTAAAATCGCTTTAGAGGTAACGCAATGCTTAAATTCGTTATGTACTTTGTGATGTTTGTAGGGGCAATTGCGATCGCGGCTTGGGTATCCCGTGAAGCTAATTATTTTTTTAGCAACTTATTTTACTGGGTTCGCTATAACTGGTTACCTTTCCTAGGATTAGTTTTTTTAGGTGCGATCGCCTACAAAGCTGTTAGCAGTAAATCATGACCCAACATGATAGATAACCTAGAGCAAATTCTTACGGCTTGCGATCGCTATACATTGGCAGGTCAGCGAGACTATGCAATTTTGCGTCTATTGTCAGAAAATTCGCTCAAGCGGCAACAGGTTGCAGCGATCGATATTAGCGATTTTGACGTTGAGGGGCGATTGCTAAAAATTGACCGTAGATATAAGCGACAGGGTCAACACAATCAGAAAGAAATTATTAGTCTCAGTTTAGACACAGCCGACGCATTACAAGACTGGCTCAGTTTAATTCATATTCCCCGTGAATTTGACAACATTCAAGCCGATGAATTTGCGGCACAAATCCCCCTATTTATATCTCTAGATCGTGCTAATTATGGACATCGGCTGACTGGTACAGCCATATATGGCATTGTCAAACGAGCGGCATTGAATGCTGGTATTGTTCAAGCGATCGCGCCTGAACAATTGAGATTTAGCCAGAAAATATATGCCTTAAACCAAGAATTAGAGTCTCTAAATAAGACTCTGGTTGAGACCGACGAGACTCAATCGAGAATGATGATTGTATCAAAATTAGAATATAAGAATCAAAACAGGACTCAGATCGAGAAAGATAAGACTCAAATAAGAGTAGATGCGATCGCCCCAATAGATTCCCAATTAGATGCCAACCTTCCCTATGCCCTTAGGGAATTTAGCCCAGATATCTTAGCCGCGCTCCTTTCAGACAAACGGAGTCTTAACACTAGACGCGCTTACGAAAAGGACTTGCGATATTTTTTCCTTGCCGCCTATGGACAGAAACCAACAGAGGCAGCGATCGCGCAGTTTTTGCAACTAAATCGATTTGAAGCGATCGCGATCGCATTGCGATACAAATCAGACCTAATTTCCAAAGGTTTAAAGGAATCCACAATTAACCGCCGCCTATCTGCCCTGAAATCCTTAGTAAACTTTGCCGCCAAATTAGGGAAATGTAATTGGAATCTCGATGATGTCCAAACTGAGACAGTCCAAACCTATCGCGATACTACAGGGCTTAAGCCTGATGGGATTCGCACAATGCTTTTAAGAATAGATAGAACTACTATTAAAGGAAAGCGTGATTTTGCGATTTTGCGACTGCTTTGGGACAATGCCCTGCGTCGTAACGAAGTTGTTAGCGCCAATATCGGTGATTTTGATTATGAGGGGCGATCGCTCCAAATTTTAGGTAAGGGACGCGGCTCTCAAAAGAGTCTCATTAGTCTTAGTGTTGGAACAGCTAACGCAATTCAAGACTGGCTATCTCGAAATAATACAAGAAATAGCGATCGCCCATTATTCCACTCCCTCGATCATGTCAATCACGGACATCGGTTAACTGGTACTGCTATTTACCAAATTGTCGATCGACTTGCGAAGGAATCAGGCATTTCCAAAAAGATGTCTCCCCACCGCATCCGTCACTCTGCTATCACCGCCGCCCTTGATGCCACTAATGGAAACGTTCGCAAAGTTCAGAAGCTCTCGCGTCATAAGAAACTGGATACGCTCATGCTCTATGACGACAATCGCACTAATATGCAAGGCGAAGTATCAATTTTACTCGGAGATTTGATTTAGAGTTCTGATTTAGAGTGCAGTGTGCATGAGATTTTGGAGCAGGCAAATCGTTATTAAGATCAAGAGATATTCTTGTTATTTACACTTATTTTTAAGCATTTTCAAGTTATAGTCATAAATAATTCTCAAAACAACAACACACGCGGGGTGGTCAAGTTTATGTCTAACGATGCTCTAAAGTCTGATATCTACGCAATTCAGCAATCTGTGGTTGATGTTTTGTCTCAAGTTCGGGATTTGATGAACTATGCAAGTAAAAAGTTAGAGTCTTCAAGTGGCAAAGAGAGACGCTATTCGGAACACGCTAAGAGTATTGAGAATGAAATTACTAAGGTCAAAAACTTAGAGCTACGCATGGCGATCGCTGCTCCGATGAAAGCTGGCAAGTCAACGATCATTAATGCGATCGTGGGGCAAGATATTTTGCCAAGTCGTAACGCAGCAATGACAACATTACCGACTGAGATTGTTTTCTCAAAAGATGTTACTGAGCCAAAACTGAAATTACGTTACCAACTAGACCCTGAAAGTGATGATTTTGTTGATATCTATTCAGTTCTTAGGCGATCGTGGGCTAATCTCCAGAGAAAAATCAACGAGATTGGTATAGATCAAGCAAGCAAACATAAAGATATTGCTAAGTACCCACATTTATTAGACTTACTAAAAGATGTCAGTGAAAGTCTAGAAATTCCTTTTCTATCAGAGGTTTCAGGAGCGGAAGCAATTCAAAAATCATTAACTGATCTCAATGATTTAGTCCGTCTGTGCGGCGTTTTAGTTCCTTCAGACAATCCGTTAATGTCTTTAGTATCTGTACCTCGTATTGAAGTACCTTTTTTAGACGAACAGTCTGGTTTAAATTTGGATAGTGTCGGTAAATTAGTGATTGTTGATACGCCTGGTCCAAATGAAGCAGGTGATTTAAATTTAGATAATGTAGTTAAGATTCAGTTAGAAGCAAGTTCTATCATCTTATTGGTGCTAGATTATACCAAACTTGATTCAGAGGCTGATGAAGATGTTAAACATGAGGTTGATGAAGTTTCTAGAATTAAAGGTAGAGATAGTATTTATATACTAGTGAACAAAATTGATTTGCGTAAGAAGGACAAAAAAAATCCTAGAAAATATATGACAAAAGAGGAAACTCTAGGGTTTGTCCATAACAAATTTGGAGTTGAAAACAGTTCAGATAGAGTCTTTGAAATTTCTGCCAGTCGCGCGGCTTATGCCTCAAACTTTCGTAATGAGTTAAGATTAAAGCCGTACATAAATGATCCGCAAGAAATGGAAACTGCCGAACTTTTGGCTCAGCAGGCTTTCGGCGATATGTGGGAAGACCAGTTCCAAGATGCTGATATGGAGCGTATGCAAGGTGTAGCTGAGCAGATTTGGAATATATCTGGCTTTGCTAATTTTCTAGAAAGAGTAATCGCAGTTTTGATGGTTCAAGCTGCGCCCAGAACGCTTATGAGTGCAGTTAATGATGTAAATGCAAGACTTCTCGAACTACAAAACAACGTAAATCTTCAAAAGGGAACCTTTGGTGAAGATATAAGCAAGTTGCAAGGGCAAATTGCTGAATTAGAGAAAGATCTACTGAAATTAAGTAATTGTCGTAGTAATCTCAAAAAAGAAATAGTTATACTTTGTCTAAAACTGGAAGAAGAGTTTAGTTATACTCTTCTTGATATACGAAATCAAGCCATTGAACAGTTAAGAAAGATTTTTGAAAGAAAGGAATATGATACTTCTGAAGCATCTAAGAAAATCAAGTTTGGCTTTATCAAGTTTGCAGGAATATTTATTGGGGTACACTATCAAGGCTCAGGAGAAATTAAGTTTAATTCTTTAGATGAAGCAAATAAATTTGTTGAAGCTGCAACTGCTTCAATTAAGATAATAGTCAATGATTTGTTGTCTGATGCGAGAGAAAAGGCTCAGTACAGCATCAAGAAATTAAGAAAAAGAATCGATTCACTTCTCAAGAATGAAACTAGACCAATTATCATCCAAGCGCAACGTAGACTAGAAAAGCAGTTTAATGTAGTTCTCAAGTTGCCAGATATGTTGCATGATTTGTTGATCGCAGCAGACTTTAACCCAGATATTCAAGCTCAGTATCGTTCTAGAGAATATACAGATTATAAGACAGTTAAAGAACGTCGTTGGTACACTTTCTGGCTTTGGGAACATGAAAGGAAAGTTCCATTCAGTAAAACTGAGAATTTTTATATTGTATCTATTGAAGATATAAGTAATACGGTTGAAAAATCTATTGCTACAGCGATTGAAAAAGTCAAACACCAAGTTTTTACTTACTTAGAAGAGGAGTTTCAGTCTGAACTTAATAACTACTTTGATGAACTTGATCAATTTCTTAAAGGCTATGAAGAATCACTTCAAGGATCAATTGTTATTGGTAAGCAATCTGCTGAAAAACAAGCAGAGCGTAAAGCTGCACTCGATAAAATTTCTGATGATAGTGCAGAATTCAAGGGGACTGTTGAAAAGCAAAAAAAGCGCGTCGGAGAAATCCTAAAAAGTAAACAAGAGTGAATTTATGGGTAAAGCTGAAAAATTACTGCTAAAGGTTTTGAGAGGTGTTTCTGATGCAAATATTCCTTTTGATCAACTTTGTCAGCTATTAGTCAACTTAGGATTTGAGCAAAGGATACGCGGAAGTCATCATATATTTGCAAAGGATGGAGTCGATGAAATTATCAACATACAACCCAAAGGCTCTCAAGCTAAAGCCTATCAAGTCAAACAAATTCGAGAAATTATCTTGAAATATAAACTAGGAGGAAAAGACAATGATGCATTATAAGGTAGTTATATATTGGAGTCCAGAAGATGAAGCCTACATTGCCGAAGTCCCAGAACTAGCAGGATGTATGGCAGATGGCGCAACCTATTTTGAAGCCCTTAGCAATGTCCAGATCATCATGGAAGAATGGATTCAAACAGCAACAGAACTAGGCAGACCAATCCCTCAACCCAAAGGAAAATTAATTGCAGTTTAAGGACTTTATGAATGATCGACTAGACTATGCAAAAATCCTCAAGAAAGTAGTAAAGGATGCCACTATCAACCAACCAAGCTTACAGCCAATTAAACTCTACCCAGTTTGTGATCCAGAATCAGGACATTTTTTAGTTCTTGCCACAAGTCGGACTACAGAAAGTTGGTTTGATAGTATTTTGTTTCATGCTCGGTTAATCACAGAAGATAACAGCGATCGCCAAGTCATCATTGAAGAAGACAACTTTGAGGAAGGATTAGTCAATGCGCTTATCGAAGCGGGAATCAAGAAAGAAGATATCGTCACCAGTTGGCAACAAGCGATCGCAGCGAATAAATAACCCAATGATAAATTTTGCAGCTCAATCACTACAAGGCTTACAGCAACAAGTCCCCATTATCAGCGATAAAATATTGGTGGATTTGGTTAATGGGATTCAAGTAAATGATGACCTGATCCGCTTTCGCCAAAATCGGGGTTTTATTGGACGCTTATTTGATGGAGTTACAGGCAGCGATCGCGATCGCCAAATCCTAATTGATAGCAATCTCAATGTCGGCATCAAATCACTGCATCAATGGGTATTAGCCCTAGCTGACAACTTGCGAATTAGTAACATTGCCCTAGAAATTACCCAAACCAAACTATTAGAAACCCGTAACGCCCTTCGCAATCATCGGCAAGAAATTGATATTCTCAAACAAATTACCGAACATTTACAAATCCAGTTAAACGATCATGAGCAACGGATACACAATCTCGAACAAAGAGTATATCGGATCGAAACTATCCAAAAAATTGACGCAATTATTGCTGCTTGGCGATCTGGACGTACCTATCAAGGTTTCCATTGGGCAGTTCAAATTGCCTTTGTAATAAGGGAAATAGTTGATTTTGCCCTCTTCGATTATGAACATATGACATGCGATCGCCAACTACGCCCTAAAATCATCGATCAACTCGTCACCGCTAGTAATCAAATACCCGATAACTGCTTCTCTTTAATCACCTTACTCAATCTCGCTCACCAAGAAACCGCAAGCGATTGCCTAGAAATAGCCCAAGCATTACTAGAAGTGCGATCGCTCCCACCCGCGAGACTTGCCGAAATTCCCTATCTCTTCACCCTCGGCACAACCTTAGAATTAGCGGCTCTACCTGAGGAAGCCCGTCCCAAAGATCCCGCGAAAATTGCCTTTGAACTATGTCGCCGCGATTACGATCTCATTTTTCCAGCCACAGACAAAAATGAATTTATTGAGCGCATTGTCCACGAAACGGCTAGCGATCGCATTGTGTTCAGAAACTCTTTAGGAAAATAAATCATGACCCCAAAAATTGGCTTAGTCCTTGCTGGTGGTGGTGCGAAAGGTGCATACCAAGCAGGATCAATCAAATATCTTGCTGAAATTGATTTTGTACCACACATCATCGCAGGAACCAGTATTGGAGCGCTCAATGGTGCAGTGCTTGCGGCTAACTCAAACTTTCAGGATGCGGCAAAACAGCTTGATTTGATGTGGACAGATTTAGGTACAGCCAATGTCATTCAACCTGATCGCGGAGCGATCGCTCAACTAGCCAGTTACATCATCCAAACATCTCTCCCCACATTTGGTGCTTGGGCAACGAAATTATTAGAATCTATCGGCATATTCTCCGATTCAAAATCAGTATTTGACCCCGCACCTATTGAAAACTTTTTGCGTTGGGCTGTTGATCCGCAACAATTACGCAATGGTATTGAGTTATGGGTTGCCGTATTCCCTTCGCTAAATATTCCCAGATTTCGTTACGATCCAGCGATGCTTGTTATCGATATGATTCGCGCCAAAATGGGACAAGATGCTCATTGGTTGCACGTTCAGTCTGCCAATAGCGATCACCAAATTTACGATATTTTATTAGCCAGTGCCGCAATTCCCCTTGCATTTCCCCAACGCGAGATCAACGGCAATATCTATGTCGATGGCGGCTTTGCAGATAATGTTCCACTAGGAGCTTTAGCATCTCAAGGATGCACCCATGCGATCGTGATTCATTTGGAAAATGGCGCAATCTGGAATCGTTATCAATTTCCTAATCAAACAGTGATTGAAATCAGACCTCAAGATCCAATCAATAAATCCGATGTGCCTCTTTATGGCGATGCGATTACTTTTCTTGATTTCAGTAGCGATCGCATTGAGCTATTAAAGCAACGAGGTTATATTGATGCTAAAGCTTGTTTAGAGCCAATTTTAAAGACGCTACAAATCGAAAGCGATCGGCAACTTAGCTTGATTAATTTACAACAAAGCACAAAACAACTTACTGAAGATGCTCCTGTTTATTGAGCTTTACGGGATTATTTGGGATATATGAAATTAGTCAAACTTCACGCGCTTATATAAATCCCTTAAACTGATTTCTAGCTGCATTGACACCAACCTAATCACGGATTCTTCTCCCTTGTGAGTTATCAAAATCCATCTATCCTCGGACTCCTTGACATAGTAATCAACTTCATAGCTATTTTGATAAACCAAAATATATTCTTGAAAACTAGGAATAGATCGGTATTGACGAAATTTGCTTTCATGATCGTAGGCTTGGGTGGAACTAGATAGAATTTCCACAATCAAAGAGGGATTAGTAACTTCCATCTGTCTTTGATCCACAAAAACTGGTTCACCTGTAATAACCATCACATCAGGATAGGTATAGCGACTATATTCAGGCATCCATAGCCGCATATCGCTCATGAATATCTCATAAACTTGTTCGCCGATTGCTAGAGGTAAAAGCCGACAAAAATTTAAAGCAATTTTATTATGATTTGCGGAAACTCCTGCCATCGGGATAATTTCTCCATTAATAAACTCACTCTTAAATTCTGCTTTGTCCTCTAAGGCTATATATTCCGATGCGGTATACCGCTTAGTAGCTGCTACAACCATGTGCGATCCCATCCTAAAAATTGACTATTGGAATGATTATAACTAATCGCGATCGCGCTAAATGTAAAATAGGTTTAGCTCATATTGTCGTGAAACCATGCCCGTACCCGTTGAACAGTTACTTACCTCCGAGATCCTTAAACCAGCCCGTTATTTAGGTAACGAGTTTGGCGCAGTTCGCAAACCTTGGGACAATGCGATCGTTCGCTGGTCGCTTACTTATCCCGAAATCTATGAGGTGGGTGCGTCAAACTTGGGGCATATCATCCTTTACAGCATTATTAATTCTAAAGAAGGTCAACTCTGCGATCGCGCCTATTTACCCGCACCTGATTTATCAGCTAAATTACGCGAAACCAAGACTGATTTGTTTGCTGTGGAGTCAAAGCGATCGCTGCGGGAATTTGACATTTTAGGCTTTAGCCTCAGCTATGAGCTAGGCGCAACTAATGTTTTGGAAATGCTTGACCTAGCTAATATTCCGATGACATGGCGAGAAAGGAGTGAACTGGCGATCTCTGAATGTCCTTTAATCTTTGCAGGGGGACAAACTGCAACTTCTAACCCTGAGCCATACGCCGACTTCTTCGATTTCTTTGCTCTCGGTGATGGGGAAGAATTGTTGCCTGAAATTGGGGATGTTCTCAAAGCCTCAAAATTAGCAAGCAAAACCCGCCGCGAAACCCTGTTAGCGCTTGCCAATGAAGTCGATGGCGTATATGTGCCAGAGTTTTATGACATGGATATCAAGACTGGCGCGATCAAACCCAATCGAAGTGATGTCTCGCCTCGCGCGCTGCGTCGGGTCGCCACACCGATACCCGAACATAGCATTGGACTAGTTCCCTTAGTGGAAACAGTTCACGATCGCCTAACCATCGAAATTCGGCGCGGATGTACACGCGGCTGTCGTTTCTGCCAACCTGGGATGCTCACTCGTCCCGCCCGTGATGTCGATCCTGAGAAGGTTGTCGATACGATTGAGAAGGCTTTGCGTGAAACAGGCTATAACGAGTTCTCTTTATTATCCCTCTCTTGTTCCGATTATCTTGCGCTGCCATCGGTGGGCGTTCAGATTAAAAATCGCTTTAAGGATGAGCATATAACGCTCTCATTGCCTAGCCAGAGAGTCGATCGCTTTGATGAGAATATCGCACATATGTTACGCAGTGGTGATGGTCGTCAACAACAGGGACTGACCTTTGCGCCCGAAGCAGGTACACAGCGTTTGCGTGATGTGATTAATAAGGGCTTGACCGATGAAGAACTGTTGCAGGGCATCAAAACTGCCTATACAGAAGGTTGGGACAAGGTAAAGCTATACTTTATGATTGGCTTGCCGACGGAAACCGATGAAGATGTAATTGGGATTGTCAATACGGTGGCTTGGTTACAGAATGAATGTTCGGAAAAGGGGCGCAAAAAATTATCGGTTAATATCACCATTTCTAATTTCACTCCCAAGCCCCACACTCCTTTCCAGTGGCATACTGTGTCTAGTGGTGACTTTGTGCAAAAGCAGAAGCTATTGCGCCAAGAGTTTCGCCGCTTAAGTGGAGTTAAGGTTAACTACACCGATATTCGCATCAGCGCGATGGAAGATTTTGTCGGACGGGGCGATCGCCGTTTAGGTAAAGTTGTGTATCGAGCATGGCAACTGGGCGCGGGTATGGATTCATGGTTTGAAAACACTGAAAAAGCATTTGGAGCATGGACTCAGGCGATCGCAGAAGCCGATCTGGTATGGGATGCGCCATCGTTAAAAATGCAAAATGATTTACCTTGGGATCACATTGATACGGGCATCGATAAACAATGGCTGATCGAAGATTGGGAAAGGGCGATCGCGGCTAAAGTTATTCCTGACTGCTCCTTTGGTGGTTGCTCGGAATGTGGTGTTTGCGGTCCTGAATTTGGACATAATGTGGTGATTCCACCACCAGAAATTCCTGCTATTTCCTTAGAGAAGCCAATCGTTCCGCCGAGAGTACAACGCATTCGGTTGAAGTTTGGCAAACTGGGCGATATGAGTCTGATCTCCCATCTGGATTTACACCGTTTCTTCCAACGAGCGGCTCGACGTGCGGCTCTACCTGTAGCTCATACAGAAGGGTTTAATCCTTTACCACGTATTTCCATTGCTAAAGCATTGCCTCTTGGTCAAACTAGCAGCGCTGAGTTTGTCGATTTCGAGCTGACCTCAACCATTCCCATTGAGGAATTCCAACAACGCTTTAAGGCGGAACTAGATGCCGATCTGCCAATTTATGCGATCGAAGAAGTAGAAGTACATTCACCATCTTTAGATTCGATTCTCGAAGTTGCTGAATACACCCTCACCTGTGCATTTATCGTCCAAAAAGAACGTAACGCTGCCGACATCATGGATCTGCTCGAAGGTGCGGGTTACTGTGTACTCGCGGCGACTTCTATCCAAATGCCAAAAGTCTCAAAATCGGGTCGCAATCAAATGTTGGAATTGCGCGATCGCATTTTTGCAATTAATGTTCTTAACCCCGATCCTGAGTTTCCAAAAATTCATTTCATGGGTAGTTGCAAGCCCGACAGCAATCTCAAGCCTGAGTACGTGGTCTATATGATGAATAAATATCTTGCTGAAGAGGATGAAATTAAATTAGTCAAAGTCCACCGCGAATCGATGCGTTAATAACAAGAAAGCAACGGGATTAATCTCATTGCTTTCTAGAAGTATCACTTGAAGATGTAAAAGCTAAACCAACATTAATTTTGAGAAATTTTGTACTGTTAAGATTTAACCTCAGTTCCATTGTTTTCGATAAGTTTAGAAGTAAAATCATCATTGATGACAATTGTAACATCTGAATAAATATCTCCAGTTGCAGAAACCTGTACTTCACCAATATTAATTAAGCTTTTCACTAATTCAGCAGCCTCAACATTACCGCGCTGTGAAATAATCTGGGTTTTGCCAGTGGTTTCAGGGTTTGAATAGGTCTCGTGATCTGTAATATAAACATTGCCAAAACCCTGTTTCTTTAAGAAAGTAACTGCAAGCTTAGTAAGTTCTGGATGTTTTGTTGCATTGGCAACAGCAATATTTAACTGACCCAATCCAATTTGATTTCCGCTGTGACTTGCATTGGTGTAATTGGAAGCATTGAAATAATTGACTAGAATTTCCGAAGCCGCTTGGCGATCTTCAATCCAGTAACTTAGAGAATATTCTTGTTTGCTACTAAATCTACCAGGAAGCATCAGAAACTTATTTTTACTGCGATCGCTAGTCAATGCTGTTCGTAGCAGAGCAAGTATTTCATCCAAAGTCAAATCTGTATCAATATTTTGTTGTGCTACTTGTAAAAGATCTGGCAACTTAGCAATGTTTTTAGGTTCCGTCATCGTTTGCAGGAGGGTTTTGATTACCTCTTGCTGTCTTTGTACCCGACCAATGTCTCCCAGTTCATCATGACGAAAACGAATATACTTCTGTAAAAGAACCCCATCTAGCTTTTGTTTCCCTGGCTTAAAGTGAATATATAGATGTTGAGAGTCATCTCTATAATCCATTTTCTTAGGAATATTGACTTCTACTCCGCCCAAAATATCGACTAACTTCATCAATCCATTGCGACTGACTCTAACATAACGGTCGATTGGAAGTTCTGCACCTAATTCGTGGCTTATTGTTTGTGCAGCTAGCAACGATCCTCCTTGGACATTAGCTTGACCAATCTTCGCAACATTCTTACCTGGGAGTTGTACTAAAGTATCTCGTGGAATTGATAGAACATGAATTTCTTTGCTGTCTGGTAAGAATCTTACTAAAAGTACAGTATCGCTAGGGCTTAGAAAAGCTTGAGTAGAAGTAGTATCTGTACTTAATTTCGGATTTTTAGAATCATCATCGTTATCAATACCTAAAACTAGAAGATTAACTGGACTAGTTAAAGTTGCAGGGAGTAAACTAGTAAGACTTTGTTGACTGTTTGGCAGATGTGGGGGGGAAGAATTTTGTTTGAATGGAGTAAGAGATAGTATTGCTTTAGAAAACATGCCGCAGCATAGAGATGCTAACGCAATACTAGATAATAACAATGGAAGTCTTCCCAGCTTTTTGGGTTTTATTTTATTAAATAAATTCCGATCTTTTTCTGTCTTACGATCCATTAACTAGTTATTTCTCTCATGTTATTTGCATGGGCTTTTGTAATCAGTATATAGATAAATCCCAGAATATTCAAGGATATCCACTTATGTAGCTATAGCTACATAAGTGGATACATAAAACCCAGAGGTATTCCCTTCAGAAGGGAGTAAGATGAAGCCTTCCTATAAAAAAGCCGCGCACTGCGCGGCTTTTTTATAGGAAGGCTTTACAAAGCGGCTTCTTTTTTGAGATTTTCGCGATCGCTTATTTTCGTACTAGGAGTCTGAAGTGCGAAATAGAGCTTGTTTAATGCACCAAGATAAGCTCTAGCAGAGGCAACAATCACATCAGTGTTAGCAGAATGTCCTGAAAGCGTACCAGCATCAGGATGCTTAAGGCGAATAGTGACTTCGCCGAGGGCATCAATACCTGCGGTGACCGACTGTACCGAGTACTCAATCAACTGATTCGGAACATTCACAATCCGATTAATCGCCTTGTAAATCGCATCCACGGGGCCAGTTCCGACCGAGGCATCGGTGATTTCTTCACCATCAGGCATCACGATTGTGACCGTAGCCGTAGGAATAGCGCGATCGCCACAGCTTACTTGTACATGCTCAAGCTTGAAGGCTTCGGGTGCATGACGAATTTCGTCGTTAACGATCGCTTCTAGATCGCGATCGCTAATTTCGCGCTTTTTGTCAGCAAGTTCTTTGAACCTAACAAAAGCCGCATTCAATTCCTGTTCCGAGAGTTCAAAGCCAAGCTCTCTCAAACGAGAACTCAAGGCATTGCGTCCAGAGAGCTTGCCAAGAACGATCAAGTTATCGGTCAATCCAATGGATTGTGCATCCATGATTTCGTAGGTGAGACGATTTTTCAAAACGCCATCTTGATGGATACCCGACTCGTGAGCAAAGGCATTTGCACCCACGATCGCTTTATTTGGCTGCACCAACATACCTGTGAGATTGGACACAAGGCGCGAAGTTTTATAAATCTGCTTGGTGTCAATATTGCAGAGTGGGGCAGTCGATTCCGCAGGACGACCGAGAAAGCTATTGAAATAAGCGCGGCGCACATGCAACGCCATCACTAATTCTTCGAGAGCGGCGTTACCAGCTCGTTCGCCAATCCCGTTGATTGTGCATTCCATTTGACGCGCACCATTTTTGGCAGCCTCAAGGAAGTTTGCCACGGCTAAGCCAAGATCGTTGTGACCGTGAACGGAGATAATTGCTCGATCGATATTTCGCACATTATCTTTGATGCCCTTAATCAAAGCTCCAAACTCAGAAGGAGTCAAATAACCAACAGTGTCGGGAATATTTACCGTTGTTGCTCCCGCCGCGATCGCTGCTTCAAGTACTTGATAGAGAAACTCAGGATCGGAACGTCCTGCATCCTCAGGGGAAAACTCAACATCGACAACTTTGGACTTTGCATAGGCAACCATCTCTGGCACGATCGCCAAAACTTCAGCACGAGTTTTGCGGAGCTTGTATTCCAAGTGAATATCAGAAGTGGCAAGAAAAGTATGAATTCTACCTTTTGCCGCAGGTTTGACTGCTTCGGCGGCAGCTTCAATATCAGATTTAGTAGCACGCGCTAAACCACAGATCGTAGGACCAGTTTCTGTACCAACAAGTTTGGCAATTTCTTGGACGGCATGAAAATCTCCCTTACTTGCAAAGGGGAAACCAGCTTCGATGATGTCTACACCAAGTCGAGCCAGTTGCTGTGCGATTAGCAGTTTTTGCTCCACATTTAGGGTTGCGCCTGGGGACTGTTCGCCATCGCGCAGCGTGGTATCAAAAAAGATAATACGATCCTGAGCAACGTTAGACTCTTGAGGTGTTACTGATGTAGACATAATGCGTTATTTCATGAATATATATTGTGAACGTGTAACGACGAAATTAGGCTAAATTCTTTGGCGACCAGTTTGTTAGACTACTACGATCTTTTTAGAATTACGCTAATGCAATCTTAGCCTTTTTCTTTGAAAATGGTAAGCCAAGCTTATACCTACCAACATAAAGTTAAGTTCTTGGCACTGTTCAATTAAACAATGATCGAAGTATTTGCGTCTTTTTTGTCGGGATGAAATAGACGTTTCAGGAGCTATCCCCCATTACCTGACCAGTGCCAAGTTCGAGGGTGAAGCGATCTCCATCTTTGAGAGGAATATCGACCAAAGATTTAAATCAGCAACGCCAATGTTATCTTCTTAAACACTTTCTAACCCAGTTTTTCATTCTAACGGTGCCGAGCCCCCTAGTTCTTTACCAATCAAATTTTTCTTTAGTAAGGTATTTTTTGCTTGGGATCGATTGCTGACGTTAAGTTTGTTCAAGATCTTATGCACATGAACATGTACAGTGTCAGTGGTAATATTGAGTATTACCGAAATTTCTTTATTAGTTTTGTCGATTGCAATTAGCTCTAGGATCTCTTGCTCTCGTTGAGTCAGATTACTAGCTTGCTGATTTTGGCTAATTTCTGTATTTGAGATTCCAGTTGCATCTGTTTGATTTTTTAAAACCAGTCTAATTTCCTCAGTAGCAATCGAATCCCACCAAGATGCACCTGCTAAAACAGATCGAATTGCCATAATAAGGGTATTAGACGACAATTAACTTGTCCAGTCGCGACAATTAACTAGACCGATTGAGAGAAGAGGAGAAAAAACGAAAGGGTAGTGATCAAGAGGAAATGGTATAAAAAAGAAAGCAATTGAACAGGGAAAAACGATGGAGCAAGAATGTCCTTACTGCAAATCTAAGAGAGTTATCAAAAATGGCATAACCCGTCA
>CAIJEA010000028.1 GCA_903819605.1 uncultured cyanobacterium
ATGAATATATCGGAATCAAATCTGGATGTTTTGATAAAAAAGTCGATTCCAGTTTGAAAATTGCACAACTAGCTACTACTATATCAAACATAAAAAATCGGGAATCAAAAAGTACTTTGTCTACCTTTTGAGATTACAGCTTATCTTTAAATGGATATATCTTTACATACTCTAGCAACCCAAGTGGAGTCGAAAATTCGACGATCGCTTCAGGAGAAGGTTGTTTATCAAGGTTAATTGATTTAATCCGACCTACAGGTACATTCTCTGGAAATAAAGTACTAAATTGTGAAGTATGAATGATATCTCCCACTTTAACGTCAGGATCTCTCTCGAAAAATTCTAAAGTAGCTGTATTTTGACTTTGCCCCTTGAGCATCCCAGTATAACGACTACGACTAACTACCACCCCAATTTGGCTATTAGGGTCGCTAACTAGCAAGACTTGACTGCTATTGGGCGAGACATGGGTGACTCTTCCTACCAAACCACCAGGAGCAACGACAACAGCACCAGCCTTGATACCATCGTTGCTTCCTTTACTAATCAGAACTTGATTCCACCAAGAATCAGCTCCACGACCAATCACCGTAGCCCAGACACCTGCATCTGTAGGACTTACTTTTACCTGTAAAAGTTCTTTCATCCTTTGATTCTGAGACTCTAGCTCAGTCAATCGGTAGCGAAGTTCCCTTACTTGGGCATCTTGTATCAATTCTTGTTTAGATACATTCGACTGGAAAGGACGGCTTAAAAATTGATAAGTTTCCATGATTGCTACGCCTTGGGTTTGGCGGATTATCCACGCCAAACCAATCCCAGCAGTAACAATAGCAGTCTGAAAGCCATAACGCTCCCACCAACTACGAATTGATTCCATGAAAAATTTACCTATAAACTTTTCAAGCGGCTAGTTAATACACGACCAAGATTCTTATAATCTTCAAGTACACGACCTGCGCCAATAACTACACAATCAAGTGGAGCTGGAGCAATATGCGTGACAATGCCAGTTTCATGGCTGATTAAAGTATCAATACCATTCAGCATTGCCCCACCACCAGCCAACATAATACCGCGATCAATAATATCGGCAGCAAGTTCAGGTGGTGTCCTTTCTAGCGTGCGCTTTACAGCTTCAATAATTACTGATAAAGGCTCACTCATACTTTCGCGAATCTCAGAGGATTTGACAGTAACTGTACGAGGTAATCCAGACAATAAATGCAAGCCTCGTACTTCCATAGAAGTCTCTTCTTTGATCGGATAAGCAGAACCGATTTTAATTTTGATTTCTTCAGAAGTGCGTTCACCAACGACAAGATTATGCACAGTCTTCATGTACTTCATAATTGCTTCGCTGAGTTCATCACCTGCAACTCTGACGGACTCACTCAACACAATCCCTTGTAAGCTCATGACTGCAACTTCAGTCGTACCGCCCCCAATGTCAATGATCATGTTACCTGTTGCTTCGGTTACAGGTAATCCTGCACCGATCGCTGCGGCAATTGGTTCATCAATTGGATAGACCTCACTAGCTCCAGCGCGACGAGCTGCGTCCATTACTGCTCGCCATTCCACGCCTGTAACACCACTAGGAATACCTATCGCTATACGAGGGTTAAAAACACCTTTTTTAACTTTTTGAATAAAAGAACGAAGCATCAACTCGGCAGAGTCAAAGTCAGCAATAACCCCATCTTTTAGAGGGCGAACAGCAATAATGTCACCGGGTGTACGCCCGATCATTTTATTAGCTTCGTTTCCAACTGCATAAGCAGTTTTATCTCTTTGATCGATGGCGACGACAGATGGCTCTTGAAGAACAATACCTTCACCAGACACATAAATAAGTGTGTTGGCAGTACCGAGGTCAATGCCGATGTCTTTTGTAAAATGGCGGAATAAACCCACAGCAAACTCTTCCAGTGGTCAAACTAGCTATATCACTTTTTGATTTTATTACGATTGGTGACATTTAGTCTAGTCTTTGTCGCTATTCCCAAAGTTATGTATTTATAGCAATAGCCAGTTATGTTAGGACTAAAGCAAAAAACAGAAGATAGTTGCGGTGCAATGCACCGC
>CAIJEA010000029.1 GCA_903819605.1 uncultured cyanobacterium
AGCAGGATTGGCTATCTCAGAACTTTACTAGAAACGCCAATTTTGCGTAGGAGTAAATCTGCATCGGAAATTGCTAGCTTGCAAGCCGAACTAGAGCAACTTGAACGCGATCGGCAAAAGCACTCAGACCACTAATTATCCAAAGGTAAAATCACCGATTTTTAATTAATGCTATCATTGCAATCATAAAAATGATATCACTGAAAGATAATGGCTAATATCACAATTCGGAATTTAGATGATGCCCTCAAAGCAAAGTTGCGAATGAGAGCTGCAAGATTTGGACGTTCGATGGAGGAAGAGGTGCGTGTGATTCTCAAGAGCGCTTTGGCAGAAGACGATAAGCCCCAAAATCTAGGGATGTCGATCCATCAAAGGTTTGCTAGTTTAGGTGGTGTCGATCTGTCTGGTATTACCCGCGAACCAATACGAGATTGTTGTTTATTTGAGCAATAGAAATTTGTGATTATTCTCGATACAAATGTCATCTCTGAATTTATGCGAGTGTCTCCTAATCCTATAGTTATGGATTGGATTTCTCAACAGCAATCAAATAATCTTTTTACAACATCTATTACTCAAGCAGAAGTTTATTACGGTTTAGCACTGCTACCGGAAGGTAAACGGCGCAACGATCTAGAAAGTGCAGCTAGGTTAATGTTTGAGCAGGATTTTGAAGAACGAATTTTAAATTTTGATAGTGCTGCTGCTGTGGAATATGCGGCGTTAGCAGCGTTTCGGAGACAAATTGGTAAGCCAATCTCCCAAGCCGATGCTCAAATTGCTGCGATCTCAAGAGCTAATCGTGCAGTATTGGCAACTCGGAATATTCCAGATTTTTGTGATTGTCAGTTGATACTGATCGATCCTTGGCAGGAGTAAGGTTTATAGAACCAGTTTGATATCTCGTAATTATGCAGTAAGCCTTTTAGGCATCTATATTTCACTCATTTTAGCTTGTATAACTTCACGATTGCTTCATTTATTCCAGTCGATGTTGGTGGATCGACCCGTAAATATTTCAGTATTTCCCGAATTAGTCATCCAGAACAAGCGCGAACACATCCAAAAGTCAAAAGTCGCGACGAGATCAAAGCACCAAAGCAAGCCATAAAGCACGAATCGATAACAAAAAAAACGAGGTTAAAGTAAAATGTCAGCAAAAGACCTGTTTCATGATGCTGTTAGACGAGGGCTAGAAAAAGACAATTGGCGCATCACCAGCGATCCCCTAGAACTTGAATGGGAAGAAGTCAAAGTCAAAATTGACCTTGCCGCCGAGCGGCTGATTGCTGCTGAACGAGATCGGCAAAAAATAGCTGTTGAAATAAAAAGCTTTATCAGCACATCCGCAATTAGCGACTTTCATACAGCTCTAGGTCAATTTCTAAACTATAGAATTATGCTAGAAGTCAACGAACCAGAGCGCCAGCTTTATCTAGCAGTCCCCATAGATGCCTATGAAACCTTTTTTCTAAGCCGCTTTGCCCAAGCATCCATCGATAGATATCAGCTAAAGCTTATTGTTTATGAACCACTCGCCGAAGAGATTGTCAAATGGATAAACTAGAAACGTATCGCCTATACATTCAAAATCTTCTAGAAAAACACAGTCATTTCAAAAATCAAGACGATGTAGAAAACGAGCTAATTTTTGACACAGAACGAGATCGTTATCAACTTATGCGTGTTGGCTGGAAAGGCTTAAAGAGAGTCTATTACACTGTTCTTCACTTTGACATCAAAAACGGCAAGATCTGGCTACAGCAAAACACAACCGATATTGATGTGGGGCAAGAACTGCTAGAATTTGGCATTCCTAAAGAAGACATAGTACTAGGCTTACATCCACCCTATAAAAGACCCTACACAGGCTACGGTGTTGCTTAGATAAATTAGTTAACTTACTACGACCCAAGTGCCATTTAATTTTAGCGATCGCAAACAAACTCTAGTCCCCAGAACCACTTCATCCGCTAATTTATACTGACTGCTATCGAACATCGCTCTCGCTGGAAACCCGCGATCTGATACCAATCAAGTGAAATGAAACTAGTTGTCGATAAATTTAAGTCAACAGGTAAATGGGTTGAAACTTATGAAGCCCCAATTACTTTGGAACAATTGGACGAATTTAAGCATTCGTTTTACCCAGAAAAATGTCTAGAACTGTTTGAAAAACTATCGGGCAGACATCTTCCAAAGAACAATCCCAATTATGCATTGGTAATTAGACTTGAGGATGAAGTCCCCGAAAATACGCACTTCATCCGCTACATGATTGCTGGAAGATAACAAAAAACATGACTATCACTTGATAGTCATGTTTTTTTACTTATCGGCGATCCTCATACACTCTTTGGTTATCAGGCAATACCCAAAGAGCGCATAGCCCTTTAGTAACGTACTTGCCATTCATCACAATTAACGCTTCTTTTAAATTTTGTTGGTTTTGCTGGCAAGATTTGAGATTGTCTTTATTCCAGTCCAAAATATTCTGAGCGAGTCTGCCATCATCACTAGCTAGCCAATCTAAATCCTTTGCAGCTTGTGGATTGAGATTAGATGGCGATAATACCTTAGCGATCGCTAAACCTGAAGCAATACCGCAGGTCAAGCCAATCGCTAACATCCCCGCACCAATAAATGAAATGAAAGACAAGCTCAAATACTTACGATCTTGAGATTC
>CAIJEA010000030.1 GCA_903819605.1 uncultured cyanobacterium
ATCATTGCCGATTCAGCGATGCTTAGTGGCACGGTGAGATTTTTTAATCCTGAAGTTGGCATCAAACTAGCCTTCCGTCTAGAAGAGGCGATCGCTGGTGTCTGTGCGGCGCATGGAGCCACTTACGATTTGAAATATACCAAGCTCTATCCACCTGTAATTAACGATCGCGCGATCGCTGATCTAGTACGCTCAGTTGCCGAAACAGTGATCGAAACTCCCGCAGGCATTGTCCCCGAATGCCAAACTATGGGCGGTGAAGATATGTCCTTCTTTTTGGAAGCTGTGCCGGGATGTTACTTCTTCCTCGGCTCGGCAAATCCCGATAAGGGACTAGCCTATCCCCACCATCATCCCCGATTCAATTTTGATGAGGCAGTTCTGGCGACTGGAGTAGAGATTTTTGCCCGTTGTGTCGAGAAATTTTTGGTCTAGCCAGAAAGAGAACGTAGGCATTGCTCTGCAATACCCACGCTTTATCTTTCTCTACAGCGCTTTGCGCTCAAAACCCAAACCAAGAAAAACTTTAAAAGTTTTTCTTGTGGTTCGTTTAATTTGGTAATTGCTGTAAGTAGCTAGTCGTAATTAAATATAAAATCCAAAAACCTGCGCGGGCGGCGCAGGTTTTTGGATTTTATATTTGCCTGAGGTACTGATGACTGTAATGGCGATCGCTAAATATATGCAAAGATCAATAACTAAACTATTTTAAAAAACTATAAAAAATGACAAAAACCGTATGGATATTTCCTGGACAAGGCTCTCAGGCTGTAGGTATGGGCTTAGA
Organism: uncultured cyanobacterium; assembly: GCA_903819605.1. GTDB lineage: Bacteria > Cyanobacteriota > Cyanobacteriia > Pseudanabaenales > Pseudanabaenaceae > Pseudanabaena. The sequence goes on from CAIJEA010000030.1 coordinate 788, forward strand.
CCTTGCTGAAATTGGCAAAGATAAATTTGCTAAGGCTGAGCAAATTTTGGGTTGGTCAATTTTAGAAAAATCACAGACTGATGCAACTGAACTAGCCAAAACCCAATTTACACAGCCTTGTTTGTATGTTGTTTCGGCAATTCTTGCGGATATCTTAAAAGAAAAAGGTCTCAAGCCAGACGCAGTGACAGGGCATAGCTTGGGTGAGTATAGTGCGCTCTATGCTGCGGGAGTATTGGACTTTGCGACGGGTTTGGAATTAGTTAAGCAGCGATCGCTTTTAATGTCAGAGGCAAGCGGCGGCGCAATGACAGCTTTGATTGGATTCGATCGCACGCAATTAGAAACAGCGATCGCCCAAACTGACAATGTCATTCTTGCCAATGACAACGGCAAAGATCAGGTGGTGATTTCTGGTACAGAAGCAGCCGTAAAATCAATTTGCGAACAGGTGAAATCTAAACGGGCAATTGCCTTAGCCGTAAGTGGTGCATTCCATTCACCACTCATGGCAGATGCATCGGCTAAGTTTGCGGCAATTTTGGGAAAGATAATTTTTAACGATGCCGAAATTCCCGTAATTTCTAATGTTGAGCCTAATGATGCGACCACCTCAGGCAAAATTTTATGCGATCGCCTCACGCAACAAATGACCTCTCCTGTGCGTTGGCGCGAAATTTGTTTGTATCTTGCCGAGCAAGGATATGAAAAAGCAATTGAAGTTGGTTCGGGTAAAGTTTTAACAGGTCTAGTCAAACGAACTGCTCCTAGCTTAGCACTAGAGAATATCAGCACCTTGGAACAGGCGATCGCGCTCTAAACAACCAAAAAGAAGAGGCAGCGCGAAGCGCTGCCTCTTCTTTTTGGTCAAATTGCAGTACCAAGCAAATACAATAAACTCATCCGAATTGCCACACCATTAGTTACCTGCTTATCGATCAAGCTCAAGCGTGGATCGTCCATCAAGTCCGAGCTAATCTCCACACCACGATTGACGGGACCTGGGTGCAACACTTGCACATTGGGAGCACATTTCGAGAGGCGATCGCGAGTTATTCCATATCTAGCATGATATTCCCGCAAACTGGGAATCAGGAATTGTCCCATCCGTTCCATTTGCAAGCGCAAAGTCATTACAAAATCAGCATCCTCAAGGGCAGGTTCGAGAGAATAATGGATTTTTGCGCCATATTCAGCGAACTCTGGCGGTAATAATGTTGGTGGTGCAGCGAGATGAACATCGGCTCCACTAGTAATCAAGCTCCAGAGATTCGATCGCGCTACGCGTGAATGTAAAATATCGCCAACGATCGCTATTTTTTTGCCCTTGAGATCTTTTGCCGTGGGTGCTGTGGGGTTTATATACATGCATAGCGTCAATAAATCTAGCAATGCTTGAGATGGATGTTCGTGCTTGCCATCGCCAGCATTTAGAATCGCAACTTTGCCACTGAGGGTATCCATGTCTTTTGCGATCGCCAAGGGCACGCCTGCCGATTGATGGCGAATCACCATAATATCTGTTCCCATCGCGAGGAAAGTCCGCGCTGTATCGAGAATTGTTTCACCCTTTGAGAGTGAAGACGTTCCTGGCGCAAAATTTAAAGTGTCAGCAGATAGGCGCTTTGCAGCAAGCTCGAAACTATTGCGAGTACGAGTCGAAGATTCAAAAAACAAATTAGCCACAACTTTACTCTGCAAAGTCGGCACTTTTTTATTGCGGCGAGACAGTACTTCTAAAAAGCTAACCGCTGTCTGCAAAACCGTTTCATAATCATTCGGTGTAAAATCGGAAAGCGAAATCACATGTCGTCGCTTCCAAGTAAGTTCAGTCATGTTCTAGGCTATGGGATAAAAAATACACCGATGGGTGCAGGGGCAACCATGTCACTTGGTAAGAAAGCACGGGAGCTAACCAATACTAGTGTAAACAAGAAGATCGCAAAAATAATTAGCGGTGCAATGTACTGGCGAAAGAATGGCACGGTTGTGATTGTGGTAAATAACGATTACATTATCTACGATTTAGAACGCTTTGCGTACTAAGCAAAGTCTAATAATTATTTAAAAGCCTTGCTTTGCAAGGCTTTTAAATAATTATTAGACTAAATGACTGTAGCTAATGGTTTTGTTTTTAGTAATAAAGCCTCAGGCTGTTGCATATTTGGCACGATCTTTTGCAAAGCTTCGTCAGTGGAATTAAAGCAGTTTTCGTGACCGATTTCGGCAAGCAGACCGCTACGCTCTAAGAGTTGTTCGACTTCAGGACGAAGACCGCTCAAAATTAACTGACAATCATGGCGTTGTAGATCGTGGTAAATCTCTTCTAATGCGACTAAACCTGTCGTATCCATACTCGGTACATAGCGCATTCTTAAAATCAGATTTTTAACTTCAGGAGCTTCACGCAAGAAGCTGACAAACCTCTCCGCCGCACCAAAAAACATGGGACCATCAATACGATAGATGGCGATTTGTTTGCCAAAGTCTAGGGGTGTGCCAGCAAGGAATGCACTATCTTCAGGCATTTTGACGAGACTAAGTTCACTCATCCGTTTGATGAATAGAATACCTGCGGCAATCAGACCAACTTCTACCGCGAGTACTAAGTCAAAGCAGACCGTAACTAACCATGTCAAGATCATCACTCCAAAATCGGCATAGGTAGTATGAATCAGTAAACCGATCGCTTTCCATTCCATCATGCGGATACTGGTAATCATCAGGATTCCTGCAAGGGCGGCTAAGGGAACTTGCGAAGCAAGAGGGGCAAATATCAACACGATTAGAGCAAGTGCAACACCATGAATAACTCCCGATAGGCGAGTTTTACCACCCGCACGCACATTCACGGCTGTACGCGCGATCGCCCCCGTGGCAGGAATCCCGCCAAAAAATGGCACGATCATATTCGCCAAGCCTTGCCCGATTAATTCCCGATCGCTATTGTGGCGATCACTAACACTCATTCCATCAGCTACGACCGCAGCTAATAAGGATTCAATACTACCGAGGGCTGCTAAGGCGATCGCAGGATTAATTAATTCGCGAATTAATCGAAAATCAGTCCAATGGGGAATTGCTTGCAGCATTGGCAAAGATTGCGGAATCACACCAATCGTCGGTACTTCCAGATTCCATTGGGATTTGGCAATTACTGCGGCGATCGTAGCGACGACTAGACCGACTAAAGATCCAGGGATCGATTGATTAATCCGATTCCATAATAATTTTGTGCCAATGGTTAGTAAGGCTAAGGCGATCGCCAACCAATTAAATCCTTCTAAATTAGTAATGGTTTGCCATAGAGCTTGTAGAAAATGTTCTTGATTCGGTAAATGCAACCCGAAGAAGTTATTTAACTGTCCGCAAAAAATAATTACGGCAATCCCATTCGTAAATCCTGCGGTGACGGGATAGGGAATAAATTTCACCAAACGTCCTAACTTCGCGACACCGAGCGCAATTTGGATAATTCCCGCCATTACTCCCGCAATCCAAACTTTCTCGATCCCATACTTGGCGACAATGCCCACTAAGACGACTGCCATCGCACCTGTTGGTCCCGTAATCTGTACGGGCGATCCACCAAATACCGCCGCCACGCCTCCCGCCACGATCGCTGTATAAAGCCCTGCTTTTGGTTCTACTCCACTAGCTACTGCAAAAGCAAGCGCTAAGGGCAAGGCGACGACGGCGGCGGTAAGTCCTCCAGTTAAGTCTCCACGCCAATTATGAAACAGTCCATTTAGTCGATCTTTGATACTTACTTGGCTATTTAATTTTCCTGCTTGAGTCATGAGTTTCTTTGATTACTCCAGTTTTTGCAAAGATGCGCGCATTTCAATGACGTGATTGTTAAAAAGCTCTAGAGCCGAATCCAATACTTTAAAAATCGTGGGATCGCCTACGCTGTAGTAGACAAAGTTGCCTTGTTTGCGCGATCGCACTAAGTTATAACGGCGCATTACCGCTAACTGTTGCGAAACCGCTGAGGGTTCCGACTCAATCCACTGTGCGATCGAGTTAACGCTTTGTTCGCCAATCCTTAGGGCATCGAGTATCTGAATTCGGACAGGATTTGATAAAACCTTAAATAAATCCGCCTTAAAATAGCTCGGTTCAAATGTCATATAAACGACCTCATACATTTACACCTCCTCACTTTACGAGATGCGGTTACAAGGTCAAAAGTGTATTTATTGCATCTTAATATATTTAAAACTAGAGATATTATAGTCTATATATATTCAAAGTATTGCGGATACTCTAAATAAAAAAAGAGCTTGTTAAGATCTCTCACCCATCTCTACGGATGCAAGCCAATTAAGATCAACATCCAGTAATTCAGTTCAGATCGTTCAATTCAGACTATTTCTCCATTTAGCTAATTGCGCCTTGACATCACGATCAATGCGATTGCCAAGTAAATTATTAGTATTTGCTTTTTGATTCTTTTGGCGGCTTTGCACCGATCGCAGAGTAGCTTCTACCTCTTGCTCAAATGCTGTTGCCGATAGCCACTCTGCCCCAAATCCGACTGCGGTTAACTGCTGAGCGCGATCGGAAGTTACTACGATAATTCTTTTTAAATGCCTCATCGGATCGCGTCGGTATTTGCCGCATTGACGCTCAATGTAAGTATCCGCAGTTTCGTTATGGTCGGTAAAATGCAGCTTTACGTTTTTAGTTACTTTTTCGGATTTAGCGGGAGTTGCTTGCACATAGGCATCGAATACTAGGGTCGTTTTATAGCCATGAAAAGCACTATAGTTCACCATTGTTTCGATTAAACGCGATCGCGCCACATCAAACCCTTGCAGATCTCGAATCTCTTGCAAGGGTCGCCACAGCCCGATCACGTTATAACCGTCCACCAACATAACTGGTGGATATTCCGCAGACATATTTCGTAAACCAGTAGATAAAATTACCTATTTTAATTTTGACACTAGAATTTACAAATGTTGCGTTTGTCTAAGAGCAAATATCACATATGGTAATTCAGGTTTTGCTTAGGACATAAAAACCAAATAAATAAAGGTGGCGCTTCTTCCACCTTTATTTATTTGGTTTTAAACCTAGAAGAGAGTTGCGGCGCTTCGTGCCGCAACTCTCTTCTAGGTTTAACTATAAAGCTATTTTGAGATAATCCAGTTACGGCGAAAGAAGCGGGCAAGATCGGACTCATCGATCGCTAAACAGATCGGACGACCATGAGGACAAGTGTGAGGATTGCGGGTTTGTTGCCATTGCCAGAGCAGATCGCGAATCGTAGTTAAATCTAGCTTTGTGCCATTACGAATTGCACTACGACAGGCAGCCGTTGCTCTTGCCATGGTCGGATCATCCTGTTGAGCCATTTCTTGCAAAATCACCGCACAGTCTTGATGACCAATGAGAATTTCTGGTAGCGATCGCACTGCCCACAAACCATTACCAAACGCTTCAATTTCTATTCCTAAAGCTTGTAACCGCTCAATTTCATCATCGGTAAGCTGCTTTAATAAAAGCGGATGCTCAATAGGTACGATTTGCCATTGAGTTTCGATTTTCTCAAAGAGAACCCGTTCATGGGCTACATGCTGTTCCACTAGCCAGAGACCACCTGCGTGTTCGGCAAGAATATAAGTATCGAGAACTTGCGCGATCGCCTTCAAAGAGATATTAGGCTGATTAAAGTTTTCACGTTTGGCTGGAATCAAAAAAGAAGTTTTCCGCTCAGCCGTTCGTAATAGATCTTTAGTCGCATTACCATAATTAATTGTTGAATTCGATTCAGGAACTTTTAAGGCTTCTGTAATGCAATCTTTTAACTGTACTTGAATTTCTCCTAAATTCTGAATATAGGCTTCTGCTTTGGCAGGATGACGGTTCCAGTCAATGCGATCGCATGGTAAGTTTAAATGCACAATGCAAACTGGAAAGCGATTACGGGACAAAGTGCGCTCTAGGCTAGAAAGAATCGTTTGCTCTAATTCTGGAAAATTAACCACACGCCCATTGAGAATGATTTTTATCCAATCAGGACGACGACGCGATAGGCGATCGGGTAGCCCAAGAGTGATGCAAATATTCTTGTTCTCATCTCCTGTGAGAGAGTGGTTGGAGATGAGGGCAAATTCTCTAAACACTAAATCATAAGCCTGAATGGAACTAACAATTTGTGGCAAAATCTCACTAGCATTCGCTCCCGCCCAAATAGCGATCCATTCTCGACCATCTAAGTTTACTTGCCAATTAATTTGTGGATTGGCGATCGCCATTTGTTGTACTTGTAATTGCACTTTGCGAATTTGTTGCGAATTACTAGGCAAGGCTTGTAACCGACTGGGATAGCGCGCAAAGAGATTGCGAACTGTAACCACTGTCCCCGTCGCGATCGCTACTACTTTGGGACTGGTTGGTAAATTGCCATGTTCATCATAATTGGCTTGATAACCGACTGGCTCTAGGATGGGACGGCTACAAATACTCAGATCGGCAAGTTGAGCAAGACTATAGAGTGCTTCGCCACGAAAGCCTAAACTATGGATCTGACACAGATCTTCGACATTAGTAATTTTGCTGGTTGTATGTGGGGTTGCTGCTTGTGATAAATCGGCGATCGCCATACCAGTTCCATTATCACTTACCTGAACTGAAAGAGAATCTGACCAAATTGAAATCACGATCCGCGTTGCTTTTGCATCGATCGCATTCTCAGCAAGTTCGCGCACCACCGCCGCCAATGAGTCAATCACTTCGCCTGCGGCAATGAGATGTACGACTTCAATCGGGAGTGAGTGGATATTTTGCATAGATCTTGAGTTGGTTTAAAAAGGCTTGCGAAGTACGCCTTTTTAAACAGATTATCCCAAACGTTGCTTTAGCCAAAACTGCAAAGTTGGTAAAGCAATCCGATAGCCATATTTTGCGCCATAAACCAGCCCTTTTTGCTCCAAACTATCGAGTGCTCCCTGTAAGCTTCCACCCTTAGAAAGTTGATGCTTCTGAATATATTCTCGACGATGAGGGCTAACAGTTGGGTCGATCGCCAGACTTTCTAGCACCCGTACCTGAGATGGTGGTAAAAGCATGATCAATGACTCAAAAGTGGGAGCCAGATCCTCAATCAAGGCAATCATATTGCGATGTACTTGATCGGGCTGAATGAGGAATTCGAGAGGAGAGTCCAAATTACTTTGCGTCAGACAATCAAGCCAAATTCGTCTTGTTAAGGCGATCGCATCACTGAGATTTCCTTGAATATATTCTGTAAATAACTGTAATGCAGTGCTGTGAAGATCGAATCTTAATCCTTTATCTTGCATTGCTGGTTCGAGCCATTCGCAAAGTTCATCATTACTTAGTGGTGGAAGTTCAACCACATGCAAACTAAGCTTATGCATCCAAGGCTCTGGAACTGTGGCAATCAGGGCATAGCTCACTCGACTCTGAAGTTGAATTTCGCGACGCAAATATTCTTCCCATTCACCTTTGCGATCCCATGAGCGAATATGAGTAAAGTTGTGGAGTACGATCGCCACTCGACAATCGAGCCATTCTGCCATCTGTTGTGGTAATCTCAGCAAGTTTTGAAATAGACTCCAGATTGCTGTAGCGGATAGCTTCCAGACAATTCGAGGCTTGGGTTGAGCTTTTAGTTCAAAGGTAACTAAGGGATCATTGAGTAACTCTTGTAGTTTTAACTGTTCTTCAGGACGATCGAAGGCTATCAGAAGACTTTCGGCTAACAATTGCAAAAAGCGATCGCCATGAGTCGCACGTAAACAATCAATAGTTATTACCCTTGCACCAGCTTTTTGGGCTGCCCACTTGACTAGGGTTCTCCGTCCGCTCCCTGCAACCCCTGCGATCAGCAAATCACCATCTGCCGACAAAATTTTACTAATCTGCTCTAATTCTATTTGTCTGCCCACCAATCTTTCGGGCAAAAATGGATTGTTGATCATTGTGTAATTGTAACCCAAAAAATGTACCCCAAAAAACAGAGGCGGCGCATAGTGCCGCCTCTGTTTTTTGGGGTTTAGATAACCTTCAATATTATTTAAGATGACCTTGGCACTATTTTTTAGTATTATGGATATAACCGTTTACTCGTAAATATCTATGGCTATAGAGTCAAAAGAGCCGTCTGCTGTGCATTGGCATACCCTTGATACTGATGAATCGGTCGAATTACTGCAAAGTGATGCAGAACAAGGGATTACCAGTCAGGAAGTCATCGTTAGATTCGATCGCTATGGTGCAAATGAATTAGTCGAAAAAGTTGGACGCTCATCGCTGCAAATTTTTATCGACCAGTTTACAAACATCATGCTGATCATGCTGATGGCTGTGGCTGTGGTTTCTGCCTTTCTCGATATTCAGGCAAAAGAATTTCCTAAAGATGCGATCGCTATTTTCTCAATTGTGGTTCTGAACGGGATTCTTGGTTATATGCAAGAGAGTAATGCTGAAAAAGCTCTGGCAGCCCTCAAGCGTCTATCTTCTCCAAAAGTAAGGGTCGTTCGCAATAGTGAAGTTATTGAAATCAGCGGCAAAGAGCTAGTGCCTGGCGATATTATGCTTTTAGAAGCAGGCGTTCAAATCGCTGCCGATGGAAGATTGCTCGATGAACAAAATCTGCAAGTACGCGAATCGGCGCTGACAGGAGAAGCTGAAGCAGTTACTAAGGAAGCAAAGCTAACTTTAGAGGCAGATGCAAGTTTAGGCGATCGTCTAAATTGCGTCTATCAAGGCACTGAGGTGGTGCAGGGACGCGCCAAGGTGCTAGTCACCAAAACAGGAATGCAGACCGAATTAGGGAAAATCGCCGCCTTGATTCAAGATGTAGAAACTGAAGATACGCCTCTACAACAAAGGATGACGCAGTTAGGGAATGTCCTAGTAAGTGGTTCTCTTGCCCTAGTGGGATTAGTTGTATTAATTGGAATGATCAATAAAGGCAACTTTGGCGAGCTTCTCAAGACATCTCTGAGTATGGCAGTTGCTGTAGTCCCCGAAGGTTTACCTGCGGTAGTTACCGTTACCCTCGCGTTGGGAACTCAGCGTATGGTCAGAAGAAATGCTCTCATTCGACGGTTACCAGCAGTTGAGACCCTTGGATCGGTAACTACTATTTGCTCTGACAAAACAGGAACTTTGACCCAAAACAAAATGGTTGTCCAGAGTATCCGCACAGGGCTACACTCTCTGCAAGTCTCAGGAGATGGATATAATCCAATCGGAGAATTTAGCATCGCAGCAGATTCTTCAGAAGATGCGAACTTTG
>CAIJEA010000031.1 GCA_903819605.1 uncultured cyanobacterium
ATCTCAGTGTCTGAGCCTATTTTAATTTTTCCCTTAGTGAATTTAAGCGATCTTTTAATCACACTCCATGATGATTTCGGCTCGTCAATTTTTCCAGTCCAATATGCAGCACTCAGGGGCATTTTTGAAGGTTTTTGAGATCTTTTACCAAAAACAACCGATGCACCTCTAGGAAAAAAATGCGGTCTTAATCTTCGCAAATCCCAAGATGCTTTGAAATCAACGTATGTTGTTGTTCCTTTGCCAGTGTAATAATTTCCTTCTCGAAATCCCCCAAAATATTCTCTATCCGTTACCGAGTTAGGCATCACAAAAGCAAATTGTCCACCATCATCTAAATAAGTTTCAATGCTTTTAGCGACGAATAAGGCTGAAAGGTCTTGATGCGTTGCATTTTTTGCTCCATGCCAAAGCGATCTCTCTTCACTCATTTCCCTAAATGAATCTTGCATATCTTTAGGCATATGTCGATATGAGAGCCAAGGCGGATTCCCAATCAAAATATCAACCCGATTTTGAGGTAAACCTAACCAAGCAGGACGCACTAAATTACGCACATAATAGCCCCAAATATGATCGCGTCCACTTTCATGAAGTTGACACATTACCGAAAATGTACTTTTAATCGTCTCATGAAACTTTTCAGGGATAGCCAATCGCCGAAATACACCAGTTAAGGGAGGTATTGCTTTACCTTGAGTCTTTTGAGTTGCCTTATCTGCTAACTCTTTGACAAGCTCATCAAAAGTATGAGAATTTTGCAGAAGCTCATGAGGGAAACGTAACTCTGACGTAAATAGCTGTCCTTCACTATCAGTTTCAATAATGACTTGATCCCTTGACCAAAGATCGTATTGCTTTTGTCGCCATTGCATTGAATCAGCTAAATAGACAGGAATATTAATTTCCCCTCTGGCTGGATTCATCAAATTGTCGCGACCGATCGCCAAAAGATAAGTCACGCGAGCTAAAGTTACTGCCACTGGATGAATATCAAAACCAATAACATTCTTTGCCAAAATTGCCAGAGATTCACTAATCGACAATTTCTCTTGTTCTGCTTTCTTTAAAAAATTTTTGACTGCATGAAACAAGAACGTTCCAGATCCACAGGATGGATCTAAGACACGCTTATTTAAAGGATCTTTAATCGTTTTTTCAACAATTACTTCTGCTAACCAATCTGGTGTGTAATACTCTCCTAATTGTTTTCTTAATTCCTGATCAATGATGGATTCATACAAAACCTTCATGATGTCATAGGAAACTTCACCCCAATTAAATCGAGAAATCTTACGAGCTAGCGATCGAATAAAAATATCACCTTCATCAACTTCTATCACCCAATCAAAAAAGTCACTTTCAACTACACCATAAATTCCGCTAGTCTCAAACTGAGAACCTGACAAGAGAGAAGCAGGCGATAAATCATTAACGTTTAGACCTAAGACGGCATGGGCAATAATTTCCGATACATTTACAAGTAACGTATGCTCAACGAATAATTCATCACTATCTTTGAATTGACTGCCTAATGCTGTCGTCAAAAGTTTTGCCCATAATAGGCGTTTCATTTGCACAGTAGGAAGATGCTTGTTTTCTTCATACAAACTTAATAGAGTTGCATGATCAATTGCATAGGAAGAGCTTTCTACACCCAGTTTATTATTTATTTCTTCTGGAGTAGGAATTACACCTTGCTTTGTCGCTAAGACACCATCTAACCAAGCAATTAATTTATCAGCATCTGGACTACTTGAATTAACTAAATGTTTAGATACTTCGACAAACTCCTTAGATGGCTTGAGATGAAAACAACGCCATTCCAGACCATCCGATAAAATTCCAATATAGTTTTGTCCCGTCTGCTGAGTCCGAACTTCAACATAGCCAGATAATTGTTTTATAGCGTCAGCTAGAACTTTCCCTTTTCGTAAATCTTTTTTGACTTCAATTACAACCGAGCCAATTTCAACATCAATCCTGCGGAGATCGCCCAATTGAGACTCAAGTTTTACATCAAGATCTTCATCATCTAGATCTAATGAAGCTTGGAGTAATAAATCTCTTATTCCAGCCTGTATATCTGCTTCAGATCGCTTTGCTTCTCTATCAGCTAATTTTCTTACAATCTCAATAATATTTGACATTCTAGTAAAGGCAAAAGATCAAAGTTTTATATTATAAATTCCAAAAAATATCATTTTTTGATTGTAGAGTCATTGTAGCTCCTAGTCAGAAGCAAAAAAGCCAAATAGGGCTTAACGTAATTCTGAGAAATAAATAACGGTGAAACAATATTTTCTGTTTGTCTATAAAATACCAATCTAAACCCCAAATTAACTTTGACTCTGCCAACTGGACGCGATCGCTAAGATCCCCTTACCGTAGTCAAAAATAGTAACACAAGCTGAGATTTGAGTGAATACACTGCATTGACTTTGAAATATTGCCTTGACGATTCTGAGTTAAAATATTCTTAATTATTTAATTAACATCCCCAAAATATTTGTGAAACCTTGGCGACTTATTGCTCCTGACTTAATTCTGTCAGCACCGATTAACACGCTCACACCGCAACTAATGCAACAACATGGACTACGCGGTTTGATTTTAGATGTGGATAATACGTTAATTGGTGATGACGAATCTGAAGTGTCAGAAGAAATTCGCCTTTGGGTGGAACTAATGCGTCAGCAATATCCGATTTGGTTAGCAAGTAATAACTTTAGCGATCGCCGTATTCAAAAGGTTGCCGAAAGCCTGAATCTTCCCTATCGCAGCCGTGCAGGCAAACCTTCGCGCCGGGTGGTACGTCAGGTTCTCGAAGCAATTCAACTACCTCCTTCTCAAGTAGCAATGGTGGGCGATCGCCTATTTACAGACACAATCGTGGGCAATCGTTTAGGCTTATTTACAATTTTGGTACAGCCACCCTGCGAAGATCTCGCATTTAAGCCATCTATTGCCACAATATTTAAAGCGCGATCGAGCTTCTTACGTAATTGGGAAATCTGGATAGCCCGCAAGTCTGGTGTGAAAATTTAAAATTTCATATCAAAGTTTAAGGTGGTGCTTTGCACCACCTTAAACTTTTGTATTAATCGAACAATTATTTGTCTAATTGCTCTGTAACTTGTAATCTCAGATCAATTCATCACAAGCTTTTTTACAAATCACAATGGGAAATCTTCAGGGACGCGATCTTCTTAGTTTGGCAGACTTACAACCAAGCGAAATTCAGGAATTGCTCACGCTTGCTAAACAACTCAAGGCAGGAGAAGCACAGTTCGATTTTCAGCGCAAAACCCTTGGCTTGCTCTTTCGCAAAGCTTCGACAAGAACAAGAGTTAGCTTTACCGTCGCTATGCATCAACTAGGAGGGCATGTAATCGACCTCGATCCCAAAGTGACGCAAGTAAGTCGCGGCGAACCGATAGAAGATACCGCCAGAGTTCTCGATCGCTATTTGGATGTATTGGCAATTCGTACCTTCGATCAAGCTGAGCTAGAGACTTTTGCGAAATTTTCTAAGATGCCGATTATCAATGCCTTGAGCGATTTAGAACATCCTTGTCAAGTTTTAGCAGATTTACTGACCGTGTTGGAAAATTTTGGCACTTTAAAAGGTTTGACCCTTACCTATCTTGGCGATGGCAATAATATGGCACATTCCTTAATGATCGGATGTGCACTTGTTGGTATGAACGTGCGGATTGCATCACCGAAAAACTTCACCCCCGATCCTGCCATTGTCGCTCAGGCGAAAGCGTTAGCCACAAATTCTGAGGTGATTGTCACCAACGATCCCAAGCTTGCCTCCCAAGCTGCCCATGTTTTATATACAGATGTTTGGGCAAGTATGGGACAAGAATCAGAAGCAGAAGATCGCGTTCCCATTTTTCAACCCTTCCAACTGAATGCGGAACTCATGTCTTTAGCGGATAAAGAGGCGATCGCCTTGCATTGTTTGCCTGCTCATCGTGGTGAAGAGATTACCGATGAAGTTATGGAAGGCAAGCAGTCCCGCATTTGGGACGAAGCCGAAAATCGTCTTCATGCCCAAAAAGCTCTTCTTGCTAGCGTTCTATAGATTCATGCCGCGCTTTGCGCGGCATGAATCCTAGACAAAACTAAGTTTTAAATTCATTGATTAAAGTAACAATTTGCGCGATCGCATTAGCATCTCCACTCTGATTCATGTTCTGAATATATTCATCACGGCGACTATCAAGATCGGCGATCGCTGTCAATAGGCTTTCACTTGTTAAATCTTCTTCCAAGAGAACTGCACTATAGCCGCGAGATTGAAAAGACATGGCATTAAGAATCTGATCGCCACGGCTAGATAATTTGGATAAAGGAATTAGTAAATTAGGTTTACGTAAAGTCAGAAACTCAAACACCGCATTTGCTCCCGATCTCGACACAACTAAATCGGCTAATGTTAAGATATCTGCTAATTCAGTTCCCAAATACTCAAATTGCTGATAGCGTGGATGCCCTTGGAGATTGATATCAAGATTCCCTTTTCCACAGGCATGAACTACTTGATAATTCTGCGTAAGTACTGCTAAGACCGAGCGTACTGCTTGATTGATTTTCGCAGAACCTGTACTACCGCCGACAACAAATAGAACTGGAAGTTCCGCATTAAATCCACAAAATTCTCTTCCTCGCTCGGCATTACCTTTAAGAATTTCAGGACGAATCGGTAAGCCTGTATGTTGTACTTTGGCGGCATATTTAGCCAAATGCTTCATAGTCTCTGGAAAAGTAACGCAGACTTTTGTCGCAAATGGTATCGATAACCGATTTGCTAAACCTGAAGAGAAGTCTGACTCATGAATAATTACAGGAATCCGTTGCAACCAACTAGAGAAGATTACAGGAACTGTAACAAAGCCACCTTTAGAAAATACAACTTGAGGTTTGATTTTGGCGATCGCAAAATAAGCATCGAAGATACCTTTAATCACTTTAAAAGGATCGATGAAATTTTGCCAAGAAAAATAACGGCGCAATTTCCCAGAAGAAATGCCGTGATAGGGAATACCGACTTCAGCAACTAGTTGCTTCTCAATACCATTGTTCGAGCCAATATACTCAACTTCCCAACCATCAGTTTCGAGAGCAGGTATTAGTGCAAGATTGGGGCTAACATGACCACCAGTGCCACCACCCGTCAGTACAATTTTTGATTTCTTAACTAATTGTAAATTCGGATGATCTTGCGTCTGATTAGTTGAGCCCACAGGTATTACTTATCTCTAGTTTTTTTTGCTATTGAGAATATTTAATTCTTCACTGCAATTATTTTAGCGATTTAATGACAATTTTCCAATATTCATGAGAGCCTTGCAAGGCTCTCATAAAATACATTGAAAGAAGCTTAAGCCAAATCAAAAACTAGAATTTCCGCGTCACCTTGACTAGTCAATTTTAAATCACCAACCCGATCGCTAGAAATAGCATCACCAGCATTGAGTAGGCGATCGCCTACTAACACACTACCTCTGGCAACCTGTATCCATGCATAGCGATTTGGACTAACTTTATGCGTCACTTCGGCAGCATCTTCGAGAATGGAAGCATAAATATAGGCATCTTGATGAATCGTAACCGAGCGATCTCGTCCATCAGGTGAAGCGATCAACCGTAATTGGTTAAGCTTATCTTCCCGTGAGAAAGAAATTTGTTCATAACTGGGCTTAACACTTTCTTGGTTCGGTAAGATCCATATTTGCAATAAATGTGCAGTTTCCTTAGCAGAATGATTGAACTCACTATGGGTAATCCCAGTTCCTGCACTCATTCTTTGGACATCACCAACTCGAATAATCGAGCCATTGCCCATGCTGTCCTTATGTTCTAGTGCTCCATCGAGCATATAGGTAATGATTTCCATATCGCGATGGGGATGAGTCCCAAATCCCTTACCTCCAGCGATCTGGTCTTGGTTAATTACTCGCAGCGATCGAAAAGCCATATGTTGGGGGTCATAATAGCTAGCAAAAGAGAAAGTATGATAGCTATCGAGCCATCCGTGATTAGCATGTCCTCTTTCTTCTGATTTACGAATAGTCAACATAGTTTTTACCTTTGGCAATTATTTTTTGATAGTTGGCAACGCCTAAGACGTTGCCAATAATTAATTAGAGTTTTGTATGCGCTCCATCACAGAATGGAGCATTGCCTGTGTGTTTGCACAGACAAAGTGCAACCTTCTTAGTCTCGGTGATCTCAAAGGCAAGAGGGGTAAAGTCTGTTCCTTTATGTGCACCATTACAATAGGGTTGATTGGTAGATTCGCCGCAGGTACACCAATAGTATGTTTTTGGCTCCAAGTCTAGAACTACGGGCTTCTTGTCAACAATTTTAGGTTCGCTCATTATTCTGTCCAAATGGTTGCGGTATCAAGCCAAAATTATTGCTAAAGCAGTAATTTTTAAGCTGAATTAAATATAATTGACATACAATCTTCAAGTAAAGTATGCACTTTTTTGTAAGGTACATACCAAAAAGATACTATGGATAAATACCCTCAAACCTTCCCTGATACATTTATTGTCGAACCAGATCTAGAATCAGGCTGTAGTGGTTCTTATCAGCCAGATCGATCTCATTGTCCCGTCGAAGCAACTCTTGACGCGATCGGCGGGCGCTGGAAAGTTTTAATTTTGCACGAGTTATTTAAGGGTACGAGCCGTTTCGGAGAATTGCATCGAGGCTTACACGGCATTACTCAAAAAATGTTGACGCAACAATTGCGTGAAATGGAGCGAGATGGGCTAATTCATCGAGAAGTTTATATGCAAGTACCACCTAAAGTTGAATATTCACTAACTGCCTTAGGGAAAACTTTACATCCTGTATTAGAAGCAATGCATCTTTGGGGCAAAAAGTTTTTAGATCGACAATAGAAAAGGCACACTTAGTGTGCCTTTTCTATTGTCGATCATATAATCTGAGACTTATTTACTTACCACTCTTCTTCAGTGAAAGAATTGCTTCGACTTCAGCAGTTTCTTGATTGGGATAGGCGGCAGTTACAGCTAAACCACGGATAGAGTCAATCAAAGCCTTGACTTCAGGAGGAGTTTTCTCTTTTTCAGAAGCAGGCATAAATGTTTGGACAATGCTCCATGTTTTATCTGCATCAATATAGAAATAACCAACATTGTTAGTAGGAAGAGTGCTAACTACTGACTTGAAAGTAGGATCGGCATCTAGGGAACTAGCGGGCTTAGGAACAAAAAGAGATACGATTGGCGAAGCCGTGATAAAGATTGTATCTTGCTGGCTCCAACCGTGAGAGATAATCGCGCCTGGTGCACCTGGAACTGACCATTCAGTAACCGCTACACCACCAACATCTTTGCTGCTGACTTTAGCCCCATTCTTAGAAGCAAAATCATCAAGTTTCTGGAGCAGAGATTCAGCACTAGCACGATTTGTCGTTTGCAGCACCAATAATGGAGCAAGTCCTTGAGTTTGCGCTAGAATCCCTTCTGGTTTGCCAGATACTGAAGCGATCGCAAATTCACCATCCATCCATCCAAAGATATCTTTGTCCAGATCGAGTGCCAATGGTGAAGACTTCAGTTGAGTTCTAGCTTCGTCAATGCTTTTCTTGACTTCAGGAGCTTTTTCAGACGAGGCTACAAACTGTTCCCATGAATTCTTGATATTAAAGCCAGTGATTACGGTGAATGCTTGAGAAGGAATCTGACTAATAATTTTATTTGGAGAATTCTTAAGGGCTGTAATTGCCGATGGATCGAATTTACCAAGCACCTTAAAGCGAATGCCTGAATCATCAATACCAAAGCCCATGTTCATGGACTTAACCTTCTTCAATTGCTCCAACGATTCAGGAGGAATTGTTTCAGCCTTGGGATTCAATGCTGATAGTTCAACGATGGACTCGCCAAAGTTAGGAATATAGATTTGGGCAACAGTGTTTTTGAGTTTGAGATCGTCTGCACTAACAGAACTCGCTAGAGAAGCTTCGCCTTTGAAGGTATCGATCGCTTTTTGCGTTGCTTGTTCGCGAGGAGTGACAATCAGATAGTCTCCAACCATCGCAGTGACGCTTCCGCTTGTACCTTCGCCATATTGCGTAATTTTTACGCCTTTATACTCAGATTGCTTTTCTTTCCCACCTGCCTTAGTTTTAACCTTGTCTGTCAAAAACTTTTCAGCCGCAGTTTTGTCTTTGACCTCTACAACAACGAGAATATTCGGTACAGTTGCTGTGTCGGCGACGACTTTATCCTGAACAAACTGGATCGAACCTGTGTCGCTCATAGGAACGTAGCGGGTTTGGAGCGCTGCTTGAGAACGTAAAGGAGCGATGCTTGCAGTCTTTCCTGAAGGTAAAATTGCAACTGTTACACTTTTCCCAATCCAAGGTTTGACATCTTTTTCATAGTCAAAGTCACCTGAAGAAAGGTTGCTTCTAAATTGAGCAAGAGCCTTGTCGTAGAGTGGTTTTGTTTCTGGCGATAGGAACTGCTCTATTTGAGAAAGAGCCGAGCCATCAGTCGATATGGACATTGCCATCAATGACTGTTTCGGAACAATACTTAGTGCCCCCGATGCATTACCCGTAGGCAATATGGCTGGTTTATTAAAAAAGAAATAAGCTCCAACACCACCAGCAACGACTACAGCCGCACCGCCAATAATTGGCAGTAAATTTGGTTTTGTTTCGGTCATAAATTAATACCTCACACTCTTCAATTTCAATATGACAGTATAATGCTTAACCTAAGATCCCTATAGACTTGACGCACCTATTCATTGTGAGTTAGCTCACATCCTACCTTAGCCAAAGCTCTTGTTTACTTGTATAGTTACACTTTCAAGCAGTTTACTTCGATACAAATAAATTCATAAACAGATTAAAAATCTCCCTAAAGGATGATTATGTATGTAAGGGTTCCTTATTTTGCGGCGAAGCCCTAACTAAAAATCAATCCAAGCTGGAATAATCTGCCATGCATGGTTGAGAGACTTATCTAAGGCTTTGTAATTTGACTCAAACTTACTTACTAGTTTCCAGAATTTAGCGGAATGATTCATATGCACTGTATGACAAAGTTCATGGAGCAACACATATTCCACAACATTTGCTTCTAGAAATAGAAGCTTGTAATTAAGACTGATATTGCGATCGCGCGAGCAGCTACCCCATAAAGTCTTCTGACTGCGAACCGCAGTCGTGCGATAGGGAAGATTTGCTCTGATGCTAACTTTACGTAACCAACTAAATAGATGCTTTTCAGCCTTACGCATTAACCATTGCTTTAAAAGAGTTTTACAGGATTTGACATCGGCAATATTCCCGTCTAAAACTAACTGAAGATGCTCTTTGTTTTCTCGGACACTAATAGTCCCAGACTTAGAGGCAGTTGGATGATATTCGATTTTCCATTCTTCCCCTAGGGATCTTAGATTGATTATATTAGGCAACTCATGGGGAGATTGGGACTGAAGAAAGGCTTCTCGCTCGTCTAACTTGCTTTGATTGCGGGCAATCCAATCTCGCTTTTGTTGGACGATCTCAGGAATCTTTAGGCGATCGTAATTGGTAGGCACAACGACCTCTAAGCCATCTTCTACTGATAGAGAAAGACGCACACATTTAGCACGAGAACTAACACGCACAGTGTAGCTTGGCAAATCAGTATGTAGAGAACGCGATGTCATAAGTTTAATCTTGAATTAAAATCGTACCTGAATAGCTCATGTTTAGGCGATCGCGTTCGCGATGGGCATTACTACGGTTGGTGTAGGTACGCACCTGAATATAAGATTTACCTTTAAAGATAGTGACAAAAGCATCAGGAGCATTTTCACGCAATTGTTTTAAAGTATTGGCATTAGTATTGGGAACAAGTACACGATAAATAGTCTTAGCAGAACTTACAGGATTCTTTGGGACTGAATTTGTCTCTGGGTTAGTAGGTGTAGAACCCGTAGAAGTATTGGGGGATGCAATCAGGTTGGCACTAATTACCTGAGCTGCCAGACCTTGATTGCGAAGCAAGGCAGCACTCATGTTGGCACTTTGCTGACTGGATAGAGGGGCTGCCAAAATTACTGAGCGATTATTAAACGCGGCAAAAAAAGCACTCTTTCCAGTTTTCGATCGCACTTGTTGAATTGCCAAGTTTGGATCGTTACTGGGTTCGACCAAAATAGCTGCGGCCTGTAAGTTTGCAGGGATATCAGTCACTTTAGCGGAGAAAGAATGCACGACCGCATCTAGTCCTAATTCTCTTAGTTGATTAGCACGGAATGTAGATGATTTGGCATTATCAAATCCCCCAAAGAACGTCATAGAAGTATTGAGATAGCTACAAGGTACAGCAGCGATCGCCAGAAACTCAGGCAATTGCGGCAGCAAATTAGCAGGACGATCCATTAAGACTACATAGCGTCGATTGGTTAGTTGCGAACAGTTACTAACCGGTGTTGAAATCGCTTGAGCAATAGGTTGCGCTGTCAATTGAGAGATAGGTAAAGCGATCGATATTGATTGAATTACCACGCTATCAATTAAGGTAACCCCTGCTATGAATATGCAATTGATGGCATGATTTGTAAACTTTTCGGCGGCGCTTACCCACAATGAGCTGCTACTAAGTCCTAACGATCTCATATTAATAAACCTAATTTCTCTGAAACCGACGCTTTGATCGCCATTTAGAAAACCAATTTGTCACCAATGATTGATTGACATATACCATTTAATGTTGCGAATTGTCATAACCTAGCCAAACTTTTTCTGGCTTGATTTACTGTTAACTTATTAACTCATTTTATAGCTGTCGCCATTCTCGTACAGCACAATTCATTGTCTGTAATTTTTAGAGTAGATGATATATAGAGTTACACAAATCGCCGTAATGATAACGGAGTAGTGACTGTGGCTAATAAAGAACATTTGATGCAACTACAAAAAGGGGTAGGTAGTTGGAATTTTTGGCGATCGCAATCATATCGTCTCCAAATCGATCTTATCGAAGTAAATCTTGCCTATGCTGAGGTCAGTAAAGCCGACTTTAGCGGAGCCGATTTAAGCTTGGCAAATCTTGGCGGTGCAAACCTCATTGGAGCAAATTTACGAGAAGCCAACCTTACCCTAGCTAATCTTAGTGGTGCAAACCTAAGTCTGGCAACATTTCAGGATGTTACACTTTGCATGACGAACCTCAGTGGCACAAACCTGAGCTTGGCTAACCTTAGTTCAGTTAATCTCAGTCTTGCCAATCTCAGTGGCGCGAATCTCAGTAGCGCAGTATTGCGAAACGCTAACTTAATGGGGGTCAATTTTAGTGGTGCTGACTTAACCAACGCCGATCTTAGCGATGCCAATCTTAGCGGCGCAAATCTAAATGGGGCAAATTTAACTAAAGCTTTACTTTGCGAAACTGAGTTAAGCGGCGCAATCTTAAGTGGGGCAAATTTAACTAGAGCAAATCTCAGTGGAGCTGTTTTGAGAAAAACAAACTTCAATGGAGCAAGGCTCAAAGAAGCCGATCTTAGCAATACCGATCTCCATGCCGCCAACCTTGATGGAGCATATTTAGAAAATTCCAAGCATTAGAATGACAAGTAGGTGGATGTACATAATTAATTGCCAATTTAAACTCGTAAAGTTGCGCCCCGCAGGGGCGCAACTTTACG
>CAIJEA010000032.1 GCA_903819605.1 uncultured cyanobacterium
CGCAACTCTCTTCTGGGTTTTATGTCTTTATAGCTATACTCACGCAATTTAGCGGATCGCAGCCTTCAATGAGCGAGTGTAATGTATTGAGTAAGAGCCAAAAGTAGTGTAGAGCTATTTGTTAGTTAGCGTAGGACAATTAGTCAAGTATGCTTTCAATTTCTGAAATTGCCCATCAAAAATACCCTGAGACGATCGCTGATGTCATTCGTCATGAATTACAGCGCCTTGAAATTGAGCAACCAGATGTTGAGGCTTCTATTATCGATAGCAGTCTAGAGTTACAAATTCGGACAGATTCTGCCATTGACAAGGAAAAGTTGCTGACATTAGTCCGTGGCGAAATACAAAATTTGCATATAGAATCAGTTGCTAAATTTAGGATTCACTGTTGGCGCAATGATCAAGAATTGCATGAGTATCGCCTACTGTGGTCGGAGCAACTTATGCTAGAGTCGTTAAAATCCCCTTTATCGCAGACCCTAGAATTAGACAATTCTGCATTGCCAGAAACGAGAGCCGCAGAACCACAACTATCCAAAGCATCTGTCTTGCAGCAGGCGATCGCCAAAATATCATCCACAAGCCAACAAGAAAGCTCGCATCTGATAGCTGCTAAGTTGGCTGAGCAAAGTCCAATTATTGAAGATCATCAATCAATTTCACTTAATTCTCAAGTTGTGCATAAACCCCAAGCAAGCGTTGATAATAACTATTGGCAGTTATTGCTAGTTGGATTATCAATTGTTTTGCTGGGATTGGGAATTGGGGCAGCAGTAAGAGCTATTACGATTAAGAATGCAATAGATTCAAGTTCCTCTGCAAACCTAAACGTTGAAGATACCTCTGTAAGCAATAAATCTAAAAGCAAAACAGCTAATATCCCTAACCCAAGTACTACGGCATCTGTAACAGATACAAAAAATTCAACGAAACCCAATCAAAATTTTTTATCCGAAACCATAACACCAAGTCCAAATAATTCTGAGGCGCAAACTAGCGTATCTCCTAAGGTCTCAGAGGATGAAACAGTTATAACGCTGGAAAAGTTTAATCGCATTCAAAAGGGAATGACAGTCGAGCAAGTAGAAAAGATTTTTGGAATATCTGGCAAGGTAATTGCCGAGAATAATTCGGCTGATAGCGTTGGTAAGGTTTATTCTTGGAAAAATTCACAGGGTAGCAATGCGATCGTTGAGTTTAAAGATGGCCAAGTAGTTGCTAAAGCTCAAGCTGGTTTATAAAAAAAGAGAGGGCACGAAGCGTCCTCTCTTTTTTGTATCTATTGCTATAAGATTACATATTGGGTAGGCTAACTAATTCTTTGATTCAGACAGCTAGTAAAGCCCAGTAAAAGCCTCTTTGGAGAAAAATTTTTGGGTATCGATTTACGCAGCTACGTCTACTTGGACAATTTACAGCGCCAACATGCTGCTTATTTGGGAACGATCGCGCAAGGTTTTTTACCCCTACCAGGTGACACATCCCTCTGGATCGAAATTTCCCCAGGCATTGAAATTAATCGTATTACTGATGTTGCTCTAAAGTCTACTTCTGTGAGACCTGGTGTGCAGATTGTAGAACGCTTGTATGGATTATTAGAGATACATTCTGCAAGTCAAGGAGAAACTAAAGCAGCAGGTCGAGCAATCCTAGAAATGCTTGGTGTAACTGAAGAAGAGCGGATTAAACCTCGACTACTATCTAGTCAAATTATTCGTAATATTGACGCGCATCAAACCCAACTGATTAATCGTTTTCGGCGTGGGCAGATGCTTTTATCAGGGCAAACTCTATATATTATGGAAGTTGAGCCTGCGGCCTATGCTGCCCTTGCTGCTAATGAAGCCGAAAAAGCAGCATCAATTAATATTCTAGAAATTGTCGCTGTTGGGAGTTTTGGTCGTTTATACCTTGGTGGTGAAGAGCAAGATATTATGGCTGCTTCAGCGGCGGTATTGAATACAATTAACAATGTTAAAGGTCGTGATATTTGGGGCGATCGCAAAGAGTAAACGACGCTTGCTCAGCCAGTTTTAATTAAAGGTCATCTTCCCAGCCACAACATTTACACCGCCATTGCTCTGGTGGCAACCTCATCCGCGAGAATGGAGTTCGGCATTCTGGGCATTTACCCGTAAAGATGGGATGCCAGCCACATTCCGCTTCCATGGCTGGATCGTAACTATGGGGATCATCTGGTTCCCATAGTTCGGCTGAGACAAAATCCGAGCAAACTCCCCACTCGGGACCATAGGGATGTACAGCACATACTAATAAATTGGTATGTGCGTAAAAATTACAGCGATCGCATAAAGATATTTTTGCCATAGATATCCATTTTATAGAGATCGCCAGAATTGATCTAGCTAAAGCGCCCGATTTCTACACCATTCTGACGAATAACCAATTCTAGAGTAAGCGTACTGGCAGGAAAAATTGCATCTTTGGCAACCGCTTTAATTTCGTAGGGAGATTTAAGCTCACTCGCAACCTTAAAAAGTTCCGTAAGAGCATCGGGTGGGAAGTTTCCAACTTTACCTGTTATGGTGTTAGCTAGAACCCCTTCACGCCGAGCACGAAAGCTGACCAATAAAAATAGCTGTTCAATGCGGGATGCTAAAGCCTGTGGAGGAATGTTGGGAGTAAATTGCAAAGTTGCAATTTCATCGCCGCGAGCAAATATCTGACGGTTCAGAGTAACATCCGCCGCAATTGCCACTTTAGTCTCACGCTTCAGAAAG
>CAIJEA010000033.1 GCA_903819605.1 uncultured cyanobacterium
AAAAGATAAAATGGCTACGCCATTTTATCTTTTTAAAACACTTACTATGCTTCTAATTGTCTAACAGCAGCTAGTTCCCTTTCCAAAAGATTTACCCGTTCTAGCAATTGCTGATTAGAAGCGAGTAATTCCTGTGTTCTTGATGACAAATAAGGATCGGATTCCCACCAGTTGATCCCGATTTCTTTGGCTTTATCCACAGACGCAACTAGTAAGCGAATGCGGATACTCAGTAACTCCACACTGCCCACTGACACGGTGATATCACCTGCAATGACAATTCCCTTGTCTAAAACTCGTTCCAGAATATCGGCAAGGGAAGAGCCAGTTGTACTTGTGTTTATTGCCTGAGATTTAAGAACTTGAGACATTAAGGTATTTGATCCAATAATTTAGCAAGTCCGAGTTCTGACTCAGGCTCACCACTACCATAGCGAGAAATCAACACATCAAAACAGAGATCGCGGAAGTCGTCGTTTTTACCAGATACAGGAATCTCATGCTCATGACAGATTTTGCCAATGAGTAAACAAGCTCGTAAACTAGAAGCTTTACTGCACTGAACTTGACGACGAAAGCCTCGGATTAAATTGATTAACTTTAGAGCCTCTGCCCGTTCTAATCCCACTCGATTTACCAAGATTTGCTTCTCGGTTTCGACATCTGCTTCGCCGATATTAATGGTAATCATGCGATCGAGCAGAGCATCCTGAGTAGGATGTACTCCAGCATATTCTTCAGGATTAGAAGTAAAAATTGCCCGAAACATTGGATGCACGCGCACATATTCTGATTGCGAACTATCGGGAGGCAATACAATCAACTTTTCTTCGAGGGCGCTAAGGAGGACGTTATTGACTTCTGGACGAGATCGGTTAAACTCGTCGTAAATCAGCGTGAAGCCTTCCTTTGCCGCTAAAGTTAGTCGTGAATCTGTCCAGCTTTGACGTAGATCATCTTCAACCTTCAACACTGAGTGGATATAGTTATCGACAACTTTTTTACGAGTATAGCCTGAGTTAGAACCAATTAGTTGGGATGAGCGCAGATCCTCATCACCATAGATTAGAACCATTGGTCTTCCGACTAACCCTGCAAGATGCATGGCTAATGTCGTTTTGCCAGTACCAGCAGGCCCGCGCAAATGAATGGCAAATCCTGATTGTAAATAGCGTAATGCACGACGCACTATTTGTTTGGTGAAGTCAGTGCTAATAAACTGACGGGCATTAGCATGGAGAACTGTGGTCATGTTGTTGAGCCTTCTGCCATATGCAGCAGGGTATTAAGAATATCAGAAGGATCGACTTTAAGAGTATTCGCACCTTGAGCAAGTAAATCTCTAACGGTGTCGCGATCGTTGACTACTTCTAACAAGCTAGAGTTTGTAGATAACTGAGCCACGTAGTCAACCACAAATTGCTCGATTTTTCCAGAGGATTTAGGAGCTTCCTTAGTAATTTCCCTGACTTCAGCAGGTTTAGAGATGGCTACATCGGTGGTTTGCACAGTAACTGTTTCAGACTTCGCACTTTTCTTTTTAGACTTAGCGCTAGAACTTGTAACTTCAGAAGACACCTTAACCGCAGTCTGAGTTGGCTCCTTGCTAATTGCCTGACCTGTCGCTACAGTTCGAGATCCTGCCCAAACTGAGGCGCTTAAATTAGATCGGAAAGTTTTCAAGCTAATCGATTGCGCTTCAGCTTCAGCCAGTCGATTCAATTCAAGCTGCTCTAGAGAATCTTTAACATTAGCGACGCGATCGCTAAATTCTTGTGCTCTGGCTGCTGCATCTTGTTTTCCCTGTGCAAGACGTTGCTCATTAATTGCTTGAATTTGCTCTGCTGTCTCAGCAGATCTGATCTGCACTTCTTGCAATCTTTGCTGCGAGGCAATAGTTGCATTGGCAAGACGATTTTTGGTGAGATCTTCTATTTGCATCTGCGTAAATGCGGCTCTCTCTTTAACCAGTTGTTGCCGTTGAGCAAGAGCAGCTTCCCCAGCCCTGATCCTTGCTTTGTGAATATGTTTTAGCTGCGATCGCGTTTTAAAAGTACGAGTTCTGACTTCTTGAGCGCGTTGTTCGCTATCCTCAGCAGCTTTCTCAGAACGATTAATACTGAGATCCTGTAAATATTGCGACACTTGGTCAGATCGCTCTTTGAGTTCTTCTTGTCGCGATTCCAACGCATTTTCAGCGATCGCTTGTCTACCTTGCTCCCAAGCAAGGCGGGTTTGCTCTGCTTGAGCCAAATATTTCGAGGTTGCTTCTGATTGCTCCTGTAAATCCCTCTCCCTCTCTTGCTTTGCTAGCTGACAATCTGCCAAAAAATCTGCTCTTTCTTGCAGTCGTCGCTGCCTTGCTTCTGCAAATTCCTGCATTAACGAAGCCATAACAGTTTCCTCAATTCACTTTTTTAATCAAGTTTTCAAATTACGTTTCAATATTAACTTGTCGAACATTTGTAAACTTTACAGATAAATCCCCCTTCCCACCGTATAACTACCCTGCTAAAAATTTACTGCTTGGTCAACATTAAACTGACAAGGTAATTTTTAGTAAGAAGGGGGTAGCAAAGAAATCGGTAGGCTAATAGTCTATTGTTTAGTATAGTTTGCGGCTAGTATTGCTAGCAGCAAGTATCACTAAGCAGCAGGTACTGCCGCCGATGCCGTGAGACCAACTGCTTCAGCATACTTGAGGTATGTTTCCACAGAAGCGATAACGACACGAGCTTCGATTGACAATAGTTCGATTCCCACCAAAGAGACTCTCACCCATGCATCAATAACAATGCCCTTATCCAAAATGCGATCAATGACTTCCGCCAAGCTAGAGGAAGAGTTTACTTTTTCGACTGCCATAGCAATGATCTCCTTGAGTTAACTATGTTAGGCATTTAAATTCTGCCTGTGCAGACTGTACTACACAACAGCAAAATTACTTATACTTATTTTATACTAAGTTCATCTTTATAAGGATGACATGTTTATTTTATAAGATATAGCGATTAGTAGTTATAAATTTTCTTTAAGATGATGTAAGTATAATGAAAATATTTTTGCTTATAATTTGCTTGCCTATCAAACTACTAAATAACTCAATCAAAGAAATATTTATATTTCACATAATTTGATTGTCTAGGGAAATATCTTTTGGTAGTTTAATAATTTATATATTTTTGAAACCATGAACAAAAATCTAAATACTCAGTCTAGCTCTAGCTCGAAAGAAGATGATGCAGCACTTAATAAACAAGCATCTAATAGGAATATTGCTCCAGAGAAAGATAGCTTTGTTAAGCTCGCCATGCGTAATATGGTAAAAAAAGGTAGCACATCACTATTTCACCTATTTTTAACAGTTTTTGGAGTAGTTGGCGCTTTGCTAGGATTAGCGATCGCTTTTCATTAACATAGTCTTACAGACACATCCTAACTATCAATAAACTGATCAACAAACTGATTATCAAAGTCTTAATCAAGCAATCGACAATCAGTATTTCGCTAGTTATAAATATTTTTAAGATCGAGCTTATCTCTAATATCTTGTTGATGTAAGTCTATTATTTATTCTTGCCTTCTGGAATATATTATTGCCAATAAATTTTATCGTGAATTTGAGATAAAAGTCGTACAAAAACAATGAAAACTACTACTACTATTTCATCTAAATTGAGAGGTTACAAATAATTGAGTGTCGATCTATATTGTGAAGTTTATCCTGAAATTGCGGAACTCCACCCAATTACTCCGCATCAATGGCAAGAATGGTTTGCAATATGGGAGCAGTATCTCCTTTCGGAGCAGGCGATCGCTAATGGAGAATATGAGCTATCTCTAGCAATTACCGATGATTTGACAATTCAACAACTCAATTTGCAATATCGTCAGCAGGATCGACCAACTGACGTTTTGTCATTTGCGGCACTAGAGTCAGATATGCCAGAGATCCCAATGGATATATCTGATTATGTTGAGCCAACCTATTGGGGGGACATCATTATTTCTCAAACAACTGCAACCCGACAGGCTTTAGAACGGGGTCATTCACTAATTTATGAACTAGCTTGGCTGGCAGCCCATGGGTTTCTACATTTACTTGGCTGGGATCACCCAGACGAGGAAAGTCTAGAAAAAATGCTGAATCAGCAGGAACTGATGTTGCAGAAAATCTCCTTTTAGGTTCATATAGAAGCATCTAGTTATGCTAAGAGGAGAGTGCCGGCGCGAAGCGCTGCCACTCTCCTCTAGGTTTTATGTTTTAACTTACTTGGCTATAGCTATAGATTCAAAAAATACAAAGCAATTTTTTGAATTGTTGTTATTGGTCTTAGAGCAATCACCCGCCAATTGCCATAAAGTGAAAAGCAATTACTTAAGTAATTGGGTGCTTAATTTGGGTAAACTAACTTTCTAGCGTTAAAATCTTGGCAAATGCTTAGCAAGGTCTACTTAGAACAATACCTATGAATATTGATCTATACCTACCAAGAGTGTTTCTAGTTAAATCGCCTTCTTTATCCGACCAAATGACACAGACCGACGAGTTTGAAAAATCTGAACAGAGTGCTAGTCAACGCAATGATTCTTTTCAAATTGCGACAAATTTATTACTTAGTTTTAAATATGCTTGGCAAGGTGTCACCTACGCTTTCCGTACCCAAAGAAATTTTCGTATTCATTTAATTATGGGCGCGATCGCCTTATGCCTAAGCCTCTATTTTCGATTATCCGCTATTGCTTGCTCAATCATTAGCTTAACGATCGCCTTGGTTTTAGTTTTAGAATTGTTAAATACAGCGCTAGAGGCAGTGGTCGATCTAACTGTGGGGCGCGAGTTTCATCAGCTAGCCAAAATTGCTAAGGACTGTGCCGCAGGTGCAGTGCTAATAGCAGCGATCGCTGCTCTGATTATTGCTGGTGTGTTATTATTACCAAGTATTTTGATAGCATTTTCCTAAAAGTTAAAACTATTAGGGATGCTAAATTCACCTTCTATATAAGCGATTTCAGTTCAGCGAATTTACCTCAAAAGTAGACAGAGGTAATACAACCGCATCTACAAATTATGATCTCAGCAGTCAGCGGCTAGGCTTACTTTTTCAAACTCTTCATTCCTACATCTTTGCCCATGCTGCTATCAATATCTGACTTTTTTATCAGACGACCTGTGTTTGCGACAGTTTGTTCTGTAATAATCACATTATTGGGAACAGCTTGCATATTTTTGTTGCCTGTTGCTCAATATCCCGAAATTACACCACCAAAGGTGACTGTTACAGCTAACTATGTGGGCGCAAACGCAGAAGTTGTAGAGTCAACTGTTACAAATATTCTCGAAAGAGAACTGAATGGGATTGAAGGAGTTCGATATATCACTTCAACTAGTGCTAATAACGGAACCAGCTCTGTAAACCTCGTTTTCGATCTAGGTAAAAACAAAGATATCGCTGCCGTAGATGTCCAAAATCGGGTCTCGACAGTTCAGTCTCAGTTACCAGGTCCAGTTCAACAAACGGGCGTAACTATTAGCAAAGAATCTTCAGGATTTCTATTTGCGGTCGGTGTGTATTCCGAAAAAGGTGAATACGACGATCTGTATTTAAGTAATTACGCCGATCTCTACATTGTTGATTCAATCAAGAAGGTTAAAGGGGTTGGTAATGTCGTTATTTTTGGCGAACGCAAGTATGCGATGCGAGTCTGGCTTGATCCTAATCGATTGTCGGCTCGTGGATTAACCGCCCAAGATGTCGTATCGGCAATTCAGCAGCAAAACTTGCAGGTAGGTGTGGGACAAATTGGTCAACAACCGAATTTGCCAGATCAACAATATCAACTTTCGATTTCAGCGACAGGAAGACTAAAAAATACAGAAGAGTTCTCCGATATTGTAATTAGAACTTCTAATGACGGTTCTCTAATTAAGCTGCGTGATGTCGGGCGTGTGGAGCTAGGAGCAGAAAATTACGGTTCATCACTAAGATTTAATGGAACCAGAGGAATTGGGTTAGGTATCTCACAGTTGCCTGATGCTAATGCTTTAGATGTAGCAAAAGCTGTAAAGCACGTTCTAGAAGAGCTAAAGCCGAGCTTTCCCCCTGGGCTAAATTATGAAGTTGCCTTTGATACGACTAGTTTTATTGAGGCTGGAACCGAAGAAGTAATTATTTCACTGCTGATTGCAATCTCGTTAGTGATTGTAATTATCTTTTTATTCTTACAAAACTGGCGTTCTACATTAATACCTGCGATCGCTATTCCTGTGTCGCTCGTTGGCACATTCATTTTTATCAAATTGCTAGATTTTAATATCAATACTTTGACCCTATTTGGGCTAACTCTTGCTACGGGTCTAGTAGTTGATGATGCGATCGTGGTAGTTGAAGATATTACCCGTCGTATTCAAGAAAAAGGTGAATCGCCAATTCAGGCAGCGATCGCCGCAATGAATGAATTACAAGGCGCGGTGATTGCCAGTTCATTAGTTCTAATTGCTGTATTTGTCCCCGTTGCATTTTTCCCAGGAACGACTGGTCAGTTATATAAACAGTTCGCGTTGACGATCGCTTTTTCGATCGCTGTTTCCACTTTTAATGCTTTAACTCTTTCTCCGACCTTAGCCGCCTTACTACTCAAGCAAGAAAAGCCCCATAGCAATTGGGCTTTTGATCGAGTCAATTGGGTAATTGACGGCACTCGACATCATTACAGAACGATACTTGGGAAGTCGGTTAATCTCAAGGGAATTGTGATGATTTTGTTTGCAATCTCGCTTTTCCTAACCTATTGGGTATACACAATTGTGCCAAAGGGATTTTTGCCTCAGGAGGATCAAGGGTATTTCATTACGATTGTGCAAGCACCTGAAGGTGTATCTCTCAATTACACTGAAAAAGTGCTAGAAAAAATTGAAGGGATTATGCGTCGTAAAGACGAAAAGGGTGAACCCGCCTATCCTGAAATTGCCAATATTTTTGCTGTCGGTGGCTTTAGTTTTAGCGGCAATACACCCAACAATGGCATAGTATTTTCCACTCTAAAACCTTGGAAAGAGCGATCTCGATCGGCCGATAGTATCATCGGTGGATTTGCACCAAAGCCTTTTGGGTTGTTACCTGAACTGATATCCATTAAGGAAGCTTTTGTAATTCCTTTCCCGCCACCAGCGATTCAAGGTTTAAGTAACTACGGTGGCTTTGAGTTCCAATTACAAGATAAAGCCAATCAAGGCTTTCCAGAGATAGAACAAACAATGGGAGCATTATTGGGTAGCGCGAGTATCTATCCTAATAAGTTTACAGATCCCCCAAACAGCCAAAAACGTCCTCCCATGTTATCAGGGTTACGTCCGAACTTTAGCGGCAATACTCCGCAGTTGACAGTGGAAGTCGATCGCGTTAAAGCCAATGCTTTACAAGTGTCTTTACAGGATATTTACAGCACCCTACAGACCTTGCTTGGTTCGCAGTATGTTAACGACTTCAATTCATTCGGACGAACTTATCGTGTTTATGTCCAAGCCGATGCCAAGTTCCGTTCTAATCCTGATGATATTAATAAACTCTATGTGCGATCCAAAACGGGTCAGGTGATTCCTCTTAGTAATTTGGTAAAAGTCACCCAGACTGTTGGTCCCTCGATTATCAATCACTATAATCTCTTCCGTTCTGTCCAGATTACGGGCAACACAGCTCCCGGAGTAAGTTCTGGACAAGCGATCGACATCATGGGCAAGATTGCTAACGAAGTTTTACCTAAGAGCTTTGGTTATGAATGGTCAGGTTTATCGCTTGAAGAAATTGGTTCTGGTAGTAGTGCCTTCTTTATCTTCGGATTGGGAATCGTATTTGTATTTTTAGTACTTGCTGCTCAATACGAAAATTATATCGACCCTGTAATTATTATGCTTACAGTGCCGCTAGCAGTTTTGGGTGCGCTCGCTGCTGTTCTATTGCGTGGTCTTCTCAATCCAGTCTTTTCCAATGATGTTTATACACAAATTGGTTTAGTGATGTTGATTGGCATGGCAAGTAAAAACGCAATTTTGATTGTGGAGTTTGCTAACCAGTTGAGAGAAAGAGGGCTGAGCATTACTAAAGCAGTACTTGAAGCTGCTCAACAACGATTACGCCCGATTCTAATGACGGCTTTTGCTACTATTATTGGGATCTTCCCACTTGTAATCGCCACAGGTGCAGGAGCTGCCGCCCGCCAATCGATTGGTACTGCCGTAATGGGTGGTATGTGTGTGGCAACATTCCTAAGCTTATTCATCGTTCCTATTCTTTACATTGTTGTCAAGAATATCGAAGAACGCATGAAAAAGGGCTTATATCGACCTGATATGCATGACAATCATGAGCAAGAATTAGAAGTTGCAATTATTCCTTCCTATTATGGAGAAAGCCTAAATGGGGATGGATTGAATGGCAATCATGACGATAGTCACTCTTCAGAAGATCCACAAGAAGATAGCAAGCCTAGATTCTAAAATCTTTATTCACATATAGCAATAGCCAAGTAAGTTAAGACATAAAACCCAGAATAGAGTTGCGGCGCGAAGCG
>CAIJEA010000034.1 GCA_903819605.1 uncultured cyanobacterium
CAATTAACGCGCACATCTTCACCGTTAATCAAGTCCACCATTTTGCTGCGCGACATCCCAAACCCAAAGGAGGCGATCGCATCCAGTCTTAAGGAAGCTTCAGTGGAAGTTAGTTCTTTAGTTACTGGGACGCGAATTTTCAGCTCTTCCCAAGCGATCGCATTCACCTTGACGGGAACTGTCCGAACTTGATTAAAGTGGATTTGCAAATACTCCACTAACTCAGGTACAACGATCGCCTGTGCACCTTTTTCACCTAAGACATTGACATCGCCAACTTTTTGGCGCTCGATGCCACAACCTAGCAATGCACCCAAAAAATCGCGATGAGTTGCCGTATCAAACAGGAAATTTCCTGAAATAGAGATTGGTGTGAGGCTGACCATTGATACATCAAGCGGTAACTCGCTTCGAGCGATCGCTAATCTTTGACGTTCAGCTTGCTCGTAACCACCCCAAGCGAAGCAATGGATCTCGGTCATTTTGCCAAACACTCGTAATGCCTCGGCAACTTCGGGCGGTGACAAAAAATCACTACATACAACTTCCCAAGTCTGGATCGCGCGATCGCCTAGATCCAACAAACGGCTGAGGGTTTCTCTATTTTCAACGTAATTGAGTAGGTCGCGGGGTAGCATTAGATATCGTCAAATTCCTCTTCGGGAATGCGTTGTTTGGACTTATCTGGGATCTTGGTTTCACCCCAAGCATCACGGATTTGTTGTTGAGTCTCGTTGCGAAAATTAGGCTTATTTGATTCTAGATAATCATCTTCAAAATCATCATAATCGTCGTCATAATCATCGATTGGCTTTGGTGGCGGCGCGATCGGTCTTGATGGCTCAGGACGGGCTTCAGCTCTTGCTTGACGGCGTTGTTGAGGTGGATTGACAGGGACGCGCTCCTCTGCCCAGTTGTCACCATCATCCCAAGATTGCTCTTGACGATAAACAGGTCGTTGCTGCTGTGGTGGTGGCGAATAAGTGCTTCTTGTGCCCGATGATAGAGCATTATCACGAATGGTTGTCGATGGTGGCATATAGTCATCATCGAAGTCATCTTCCCAAGGAGCTTTGCCCAGTCCTAAACGCTCCAGCAGTCCTTTGCTAAGCTGGGTCATCCGATCTTCCATACCCTCGGTAACGATGATGCGATCGCGCCCAACGGCGATAATTTCATTCACATCAAGCTCATAAGTACTGATCAAACTAGCAGGAATAATCGGATTACCTAACGAGGCAACAATTAAGAAAAGTAAGTCACCAGTCTCAGGATCAAATTTAAAATCGCGAACTTTACCAAGTGGTTCACCCGATTCTGTGACAACTTCATTATTAATTAAAGTCGTGTAGCGCTCGGTAATCAAAATATCTTCAAGCACAGACTCGTCATCAACCAAAATTGCATCGGGACCAAGCAGGTCAATATTGTCGAGAGACATAAAAAATGTATCTCCAATACCAATCGGTGTTCCTGGCACAAATCGCTCAGCTACTGTCACACCCGTAACTCGACGCTGATCGACATCTAGCCAGATTTGCGTTACGATGCCAAGCCGAATTGCCGATCGCTTGCTAAAGACTTGCAAACCCAAAACGGCGGCACGTTGACGAAGATTTTCCGATTGCATCATGGCGGTGACGTGGCTCTAAATGATTCCTTACAAGTGGGGATTCCCTACAAGTGGGGCATGAACTAAACAGGATGGTAAATACCTAGCCCTGATCTTAGCAGACTAGATCCCCGTCGGTATCTTAACGTTAGTTCGGGTTTCAGCATAGGCTGTCCGCTATGCTATGGCTAGAGCCAAATATTTTCAGACAAACCTCATCAGAGATTTACAGCGCTGAGCACCACAAATCTCTGATGGGGTTATACATGGCAATCCAAAGAGAAACCAGTTAGAGCATCTTGAGCAAAATCCCAGAATAGAACCGAATCTGACTGCGA
>CAIJEA010000035.1 GCA_903819605.1 uncultured cyanobacterium
CCACTTTCTTTTGGGCTAATAGCCAACTCCTAATAATTTATTTTCTCGCCGAAATTGACTTGGTGTCATTACTTCAGTACCGTTCGCCCAGACCCCTAAGCGATCGCTTTGCGCCTTTGCGGCAAGCTCTTCGTAGCCTTGGCAATCCTTAGCTTGGATAGGATCATAATGGGCAAGTCCCAGCGAAACCATAACTTTGTTGGCATTTTGTCCACCAGCTAAGACTTCGGCATTGTAACGCCCGAAACGATCTTTATTAATGACTTTGAGATAAATTTCTTCATCATTAAGGATATTTTGGAGCACTTTGCGAGCATGTTGACCTTCGGCTTGTAATAACTCTGGGGCATCGATGCAGGCAAGATGCACTTTGGTTTTAATTCCCCGATCTACCAATGTTATGTTGTCACCATCAAAAACTCTTACCACGGTTGATGCTGCCCATATCGGTTGGATGGCGATCGCCAAACACATCACATTGATCGTTAGTATTAAAAGTAATCTCTGAGCTTGATTAGCAATAAAACGAGCAAAAGGCATTGAGCAGGCTAGATAAGGTTTGATGAGATCGATCTTATAGTGCTAAGAGCTTAACCACAAATAAGTTGAGGCATAGCAAAGCTCTGATTCAACTTATTTAAGTAGCAGCGATCGCAAATTCTCCTCGACATTTGGCGCTACCTTCAGCAATCTCCAGCTTGTGTAACGTAAATTCATCACCGAGTTTATGCACTAACATTTCTAGTAAACTGCGAATCTCATCGTCAGTTTTAACTTCAGGGACATCAGAGGCGATCGCCTCAAGAAAGATTGGTGACTTGAGACAGCTTTGCAAATCTTCGGGGGAAAGCTCAACATCCATCGTTACGCGAATGGGATCGAGGAGTCGCAATTGATCTCCTTTGATAATTTGAGAAATATTAAGATGAATGGCTTCGGCTTGGAGGTCAATATTAGTTACTGATAAACCTTGATATTTTGCCCCCGAACCAATAACTGTTGCCTTGGGAATATCGCCACTTAAAATTTGACGACTTTTACCAGCGATCTCAATTTCAATTGTTTCAATATGTTCGACCTGCGATCGCAACCATAGTTTAATGATAGGAATTAATACAGAACTAACAACAGACATGAGTTGAACCTTTTTACCTTTTTGGGTAAACCTTTTTGAGGTGATGGCAGTCAAAACCTATAAGTTGATAACCATCGATATTGCCTTAATAAGTATAGATGTTCATATGGTTTTGGTTTTCATTATGTCTACAGCAAAATGAAAGCCGTTGTAACGGATGTTGACAGTAGATGTTCAAAACGGTAACCACAAATATCGAAGAACCTAGTTTCACAGATCCCGATCTACAGCTTGTGCAAGCTTGCTTGCAGGGCGATCCCCATAGCTTTAAAAGGCTATATCAACGTCATCAGAATAAGGTGCGATCAACGCTTTATCAGCTATGTGGCTCCGATGGTTTAGATGATTTGGTACAAGATGTATTTTTGCGAGCTTGGAAAGGGTTAAGTAAATTTCGGCAGTCTGCTCAGTTTTCGACATGGCTCTATCGCATCGCCTTTAATGTGGCAAGCGATCGCCGTAAAGCTCTAGCCAAAATGCGATCGCGCAATATTAGCGTTGAAGATGAGCAGCTCGAAAATCTGTCCGATGATGCGATCGGTCGTGAAGGTAACTCGCAACCTGGGCTAAACCAAATGCATTATCAAGACCTCATGCAACGTGGTTTAGCAAATTTAAGTGAAGATCATCGATCGGTATTAGTACTGCACGATCTTGAGGAAATGCCTCAAAAAGATATCGCGGAAATTTTATCTATTCCAGTTGGTACGGTGAAATCGCGATTGTTCCATGCCCGTAGTGCGATCAGAAAGTTTTTAGAAGCGCAAGGAGTTGAGTTATGAAAGATAAAAATTTTCAACAGTCTCATGGATCTCAAGATTTTCCAGAAAATTTTGGCGAAGCTCCTAGTGATGATTCCGATCTTTCTTTAGTTGCCTTTCTCAAACAAAATAAGCTGATTGCACCACCACCTGCTCCCAATTTTGAGCAGCAACTATTTGCTGAAATTAGCAAATATCCCCAGAGATCATCGAGATCAACTAAATCGCATTTAAGGAAATGGTTACCTTGGGCTTTATTGATCCCCGTCGCGATCGCTACTGGGATTACCTTTAATTGGGTTAACAATCGATCTCAGTTGCAAATCGCCAGTAATCCTAGTCTTAATCAAATAAGTGAAGCCGATCAAGCCGCGATTGAGCAGTCCTTAGTCAGCAGTTGGAATGTGACGGACGACGTAGTTTTACAGACTCCAAATACCTCAACATCAACTGATACACAACTACTAAATGAGTTGTCGCCGCTTGAATATGAATAGACTGCCACAAATTACAAAATCCATTAAAAACTTTTAAAATTTCTAGTCACCGAGAAATATATGTTTAAGTCTAAGCTCTTTCAATATTGCGCGATCGCTACCGCAGTAGTTGCGACCAGTGGGATCGCTTTATCTAGTGCGACTTTACAATCACAATCACAATCACAAACGCAAACTCAGTCCAGAAATCAAGTTCAACTTGAGAAACCTACACAACCCCCAACTTCAGAAAAACTGGCAGAATTGCCAAACTCCAATAAGGCATCAGAACGCTCAAATTCTGATATGCCTTCAGGAAGAGTGTTACAGCAGTTAAATCTATCAACCGAGCAATTGCAAAAGCTAAAGGCAATTCGCGATCGCGACCAAACTCCTATGCGTGAGTTAGCTCAGCAATCTCGCCAAGCCAATAAAGAATTAAGAGATTTACTAGCTGGCACTGAAAGCAGCGATGTAATCCGTACAAAACACACTCAAGTACTCAACCTACAACAGGAATTGCAAAAGCAGCATTTCGAGACTATGTTAGCCATGCGCGAAATCCTAACCCCACAACAGCGATCGCAACTAAATGAAATTATGCAAAAAAATCGCCAAAATCACCCTAAAGATCGCATGCAAAATCGTTTAGAAAAGCGTTTGGATAATCTCCGCGATCGCACGCCTCTTTAATTATCTAGACGCAATTAAAGATGTAAGAACAAAAAAGCATCGCGAAGCGATGCTTTTTTGTATGAGTGTAAATACTTAACGCGAAGAAATTGTTAAATATAGTTACCATTTTAAAAACTGCATTTAGTATGATTTCTAATTGTTGTCCACGCTTCTGTTGAGTTTTATTAAGATTCGCGAAGAAATCCTGAATTTATTTAACTTGCATGACTGACTTTTTATCTTCTTACAAATCAGTACAAGTAGCTGAAGACCTTCCGAACAGTAATTTTGAAAACAAAAAACAATTTGTTGAACCAGTTTTATTGATCCGTCGTATTGCCTTTGGCATTGCGATCGCTACATGGATGGTGATGGCAATCGGTAGTGCAACTCGCGTGATGAACGCAGGTTTAGCTTGCCCTGACTGGCCATTGTGCTACGGGACGGTCTTACCAGCCGAGCAAATGAACCTACAAGTATTTTTAGAATGGTTTCATCGCCTAGTTGCCTCATCAGTTGGGTTTGCTACTATTATCTTGTTTGGGACAAGCTGGTATTTTCGGCAATATTTGCCACAATGGTTACCTTGGGCAACTTCAGGAGCATTAGCGCTGGTAGTTTTTCAAGGTGTTTTAGGCGGGTTGACGGTTACACAGCTACTACGATTTGATATCGTTACAGCGCATTTGGGGACAGGGTTATTATTTTTCTCCAGTTTGCTAGCGATCGCTACAGCTCTAAAAAAATATCAACATAATGATCGAAGATCCAGCAATTCATCGAAAAAATTGGCTTGGTTAGGCTTGGCGGCGACAGGTTTAGTGTATTTACAAAGTATTCTCGGTGCTTTAGTCGCATCACAATGGGCTTTACACCAATGTTTTGCTACACAAGACATGTGCATTGTGTTGAATACTCATTTGCTTGGCGTGATTCCCGCAACTATTGCTAGTATTGCGGTTGTTTTAACCGCATTGCTATCGAAGGAGATCGACCAAGACTTGCGCCAAATTGCCTCAGTTGCTGGTCTATTAGTAATTGCTCAAGTGGCGATTGGCTATGCTACCTACAAGCTCCATCTGCAAGTCGAACCACTTACGGTCTCTCACCAAGCCATAGGATCGGCGTTATTAGGAAGTCTTGTTTGGTTTACTGTATTAGCATTTAAAGCTACTAAATCAGAACAAAATCAAGCTCAACCTGCGATTCGCTAACTGTAATAACTGCAAAATATTTTAGGAGTTAAGCGTCAATGCAAGAAACAGCGATCCCAGAAAGTATATTTGCTGAAACTATTCAACCCAATCAATCAACTCGCAACTGGCGCGATGTCATCCAAGACTACGTAGAGTTAACTAAACCACGGATTATCGTTCTGCTATTGATTACCACCGCAGGCGCAATGTGGATTGCTTCTGAAGGAAAAGTTGATGCTTTTTTAATGTTCATTACTGTTCTAGGAGGAGCGATCGCATCGGCATCGGCAAATGCAATAAATTGTTTATACGATCGCGATATCGATGCCAAAATGGAGCGGACTAGTTGGAGACCAATACCATCTGGCAGGATTCAGCCGCGTGATGCGTTAATCTTTGCCATTGCCCTTGCGATCATCTCTTTTATCTTGCTGACTGTATATGCCAATCTATTAGCAGCCAGCCTAGCTATGTCTGGGATCGCCACCTACGTTGGTGTTTACACAATTTGGTTAAAGCGATCTAGTACTCAAAATATCGTTATTGGTGGTGCAGCAGGAGCAATTCCTCCATTAGTGGGTTGGGCTGCGGTAACAGGTGAGCTAAGTTGGGCAGCTTGGGCGCTATTTGCCATTATTTTTGTATGGACTCCACCACATTTCTGGGCTTTAGCACTAATGATTCGTGATGAATATGCCAAAGTGGGCGTACCAATGTTGCCAGTAGTAAAAGGTACAGAGGTAACGGCTAATCAAATTTTGCTATATACACTATTGATGGTTCCTGTATCTCTACTACTGGTTTATCCATGCAATGTTATGGGTTTAGTTTATGCTTTATCAGCGATCGGACTTGGAGGGGCATTTATTTACAAAGCAAATCAGTTATTAAAGGAGCCTAGCGATCGCATGGTTGCCCGCTCAGTTTTCAAATATTCAATTCTTTATCTTGCTCTCCTTTGCATAGCAATGGGAGTTGACAGCTTACCTGCTGCACATATTTCTGGGGATCAGGCGATCGCCTTACTGCAAACTACAATTGCGGTTATAAAGCCATAAAAACAGGGTTGAGGGGATTAGCCCCTCAAACTCTACTTTAGTTCTAGTTTAAGTTCATTTAGTTTTCACATAGTCGCTCATAATGCGCTTAAGCTCATTAACGGCAATGGGCTTCGAGATAAAATCATTCATGCCTGAATCAAAGCAAATCTGACGATCTTCTTCTAAAGCGTTAGCAGTCAAAGCGATAACCCAAGTCTGAGGCTTGTTTAGATTGACGAATAATTTTGGAGTCCGTAACTCCATACGTATGTCAGGAGAAATTATATATTGCAAAATAGTATCTTTGATTAGAGCTTGTTTGTTAAGAAGATTGCAGACTGAAGCTAGTAAATCTTTTAGAACAAATAAATGTTCTTCTAATTGCAACATTACTGATGCTATTTTCGAGAAGTCAAGAATGTCATTAATCACTACTAAAAGGATGTTTCACTGCTATCTCGAATTGTTTGCACAATATCCTGCTGTTCTTCAGAGAGATTGTTATTCGTAAGTAATTCAGCCATCCCCAAGACTCCATTCATTGGAGTGCGAATTTCGTGACTCATATTAGCGAGAAACTGACTTTTAGATTTGGT
Source organism: uncultured cyanobacterium (assembly GCA_903819605.1). GTDB lineage: Bacteria > Cyanobacteriota > Cyanobacteriia > Pseudanabaenales > Pseudanabaenaceae > Pseudanabaena. The sequence continues at coordinate 5,880 of CAIJEA010000035.1, forward strand.
GGCTGCTTCGGCGACCTCTTTTGCTTTTGCTAGAGCTATTTCGGTATGTTTACGCTCACTTATATCTGTAATGTAGCGATTCCAAATGATACTGCCATCAATTTCTTTCTGTGGTGTGGCGGCACGACCGAATACCCAATTAGCTTGACCATCTTCACGACAAACTCGATATTCACAATACCAAGGAGTGAGGTTAGCGGCAGATTCATCAATAGATTTCGTAATATATGCCAATTTAGACTTCTGCGTAACATGAGTTATATAAGTAGTTCTGGATCGCTTTGCCATCTTGGTGGTGATGTTTGCCGTTTTTGATTGTCTTTTGGCTTTGGCAGTGCGGGCATTCCATAGCTTTCTCATTTTTTTTCTCCCTCTATTTTCTCATACCACTAATTCAATGACCAGTGCCTAAGTCTCAAGCTGAAGTCTTAAACTATGAAAGCCTCTATACGAAAGGTTTTGCTACCATAAATTATAGCAATCTGCACATAAGCAATTCTAAAAGATTAGTTTCTTAACGCTTTATCTTCTTCTATGTAAGTTCGATGGAGTGCACGCCTGAAGGGTACGGTAGTCCTCAATTTGAGCTAACTGGACAATTAGGCTTATCAGCAGTTTCCGCAGGAGCAGGATCAGGAGGTAAAAGAGCAACAATATGTGGTACAGGACGAGGATCATAAGCCATTACTGATTTACCGAGATAAGCCAGTGATGCACTTGCGCCAGAGTCAAGCATTACCACATCTTGTAAACCAGCTTTTGCCAAAATTTTGCCTAGACTGACAGAATCAATCATCTCCATTGTCACACCAATTACAGGTCTGCCAGAACGATCAATTCCCCAAAAAGCGCGATCGCGACTAGCATCAAAGCCATAAAGCTTGCCAAAGGATTCCGCAGACTGCGGTTTGCCATCGCGGACTAGCCAACCTGCTGCCACAAAAGAATCAGTAACATCCGCTAACTCCAACTTTATATTTTCCAATGAATTGTGTTTAGCCGCATTGAAAGGAATAAATTTAATTGCCGTAGGACTAATTAACACTAGAGGACGACCATTAAGCAGTGGATTTTCGCCTTTGTTGCCATTATTAAAAACTCCAGCGTTACTAGAAAACTGTCTCATCACAGGACCGATCATTGTATTGCCATCAATACGTTCTAGAGAGAAAAAGCCTCCATCGACAGCAGCGATCGCATTGGGAGTCATCCCCAAGATCTCGGCAACCTGAGCACGTTTATCGGCATGAGCCGTCACAACTCGACCACCATAGACGAGGGTTAGCGGTAACCCATCAACTGTAACTTTACGCTTTTCGACTGGTGTAGTAAAGTTGACAGTGCCATTACTGACTGTGGGCAAAAAGGAAGATTGACTTGCAGAAGTTGTTCCACTAGATGACTGCTCAATTGCTTCATTAAATCGTGATTGACCAAATCGCATAATCGATAGCAAGTCATCCGATTCATTCGCTGTGCGCTCTTGTCGCGCATCGAGACTCATCGTCAGAGCTGCCTTATACCCAACGTTTTTTATTTTTTCCTTAGCCCGTTCTGTAAATCCACCTTCAGGATAGGTAAAGTAATCAATGGGGATTCCCAACTCTTTTTCGAGAACTTTTTTTGATTCCAATACTTCACGTTCAATTTCAGAATCGCTAAGAGTTGTTAAATTATAGTGATTGACTGTATGGGAAGCAATGGTAATGATCCCACTTCTTTGCATTTCTCTTAATTGATCCCATGTGGCATGAGGTTTTTTGCCTGCTGAACCAACAAAGCGCGTATGTACTGACCAAACCGCAGGATAGTTATATTTCTTCAGCAATGGGAAGGCATATTTATATTGACCTATATAGTTGTCGTCAAAAGTGAGTAATACAGGCTTTTCGGGTAATTGAGCACCTGTTCGCAAATGGTTAACCATTCTATCCATTGTGATAGGTGTGTATCCACCGTCTTGGAGTGCTTGGAATTGTTTTTCTAAATCGTCTGGTGTGACATCCCAATCTACATCTTTGACTGGAATAATATCGTGATACATAATGATTGGAATTCTTGCAGTGCGAGCCCGATCGCTAATTTGGGGAAACGGTGCAGGCGTGAAGCTGGCTATGAGATCGCCATTAATTGCACTACTTAAATTTGAGATGATCGGTAATGGATCGTTGGCGATCGCATTGATCGATCTTACTTGGTAGAGTGAAGCAGTTACGGATTCAAGGGCGTTGTATTGGCAAAAGGAATTGACACTGCTATTAACGTTGGAGAGATTGGCATTAACGTTAGTTTCACTAGTTACAGAGTCCGAAGATGCTGAGCGATAGGAAACAAATCGCGAGGCGATCGCTGCACCCATTCCAGTCCCAAGGGCAGCTAATGCTAGCACGATCCAAATCGTGTTCATTCTGCTGTTATTTTTCCCGTTGCCCCTGCTCATAAAGATTTATAAATTTTTTGATATTACTAGCGCTTATTTAATCAGACAGCCATCTTGTAAACAAGTACCTAGAGGTATTTACAGCAATTACCGATCAAACGA
>CAIJEA010000036.1 GCA_903819605.1 uncultured cyanobacterium
CTAAGCGCCGCAACTCTCTTCTGGGTTTTATGTCTTAATTTAACTTTGCTATAGCTATAGACAAAAGGCTTTGTTTAGAAGGTGTTTTTGGGGCTTTTAGCCTTCCCAAATTTTTGCTAGGACTGTTTTGGGCGAGATCTCTTTGAGCGATTGACCAGCGCTCGCTTGCACATACTTGATCCGCTTTTCTTGTACGGGTAGGTATACTCCCGCAGGTGTACTTGCTCCCAAGATTGCTACTAGGGCTGTACCAACAGCAACACCTAGTTGCATCGCATCGCCTTCTGCACATATAAAGAGATTTGCCGAAGCGATAAAAGCAGTCAGCTTGCCAATGTCCGTGGGACTAGCAATTAATAGATTGGGAACTTTAGCGGTTAACTGCTTGAGCAGATCGGCATTGTTGACACTATCAACTACGACAATTGGTAAATTTGGCAGCTTAGCTTGAATATCAATAGCGATTTCTGCCCAACTTTGAGCTGGATAATTAGCATAAGCACCACAATTGAGGAGGATAAAACCGCTTTGTTGCACTCCAAGCCGCTTTTGCTCATTGGCTGCCCAATCTAGATCGTTTTTGGGGAGACTAACTTTAATCGGTGGACATGAGTGATTGATTTCTAGTCCAATGAGCAGGTTATAGTTTTTGGCTGCTATATATTCTTGGGCATCTACGGTAATAATATCAGTCAACAAAAAGTCGCCTTGTCCAGCAAAGGATATCCGCTTGGGAATTCCACTTAGCCATAACAAGATGTTAATGGAGAAAATTGACTGGGTGATGATTGCTGCATCATATTCGCGATCGCGAATTGTGCCGAGTAAATTGCCAAAATCAGCAAGGGAGTTGCGATCGCTAAAATCAAACTTGAGGACACGGTTGACAGATTGGCTAACGCGATAAGCTGCCATTGCACGCGGCTCGACTACCACATCAATTTCGGCATTGGGATACTGTTGTTTGAGCGTATCCAGTGTCGGGAAAAACAGTAATTGATCGCCAGTACCACCTGGAACCAATGCCAGTATTCGCATCATATTTATATATCTCTAGACGAAGACCGTACGTAATAATACTTTGTTTTTGGAAGTTGATATAGATACTAAAAGTACAGTGTTTTAAAAATTTCAAAAATATAACTTACGGACAACTGTGAACAAAGCAACTATAAGACTTTTAAGAGTGTGGCTTCGCCACACTCTTAAAAGTCTTATAGTTGCAACGAACAAAAGCAAAACCCAGAAGAGAGTTGTGGCACTTCGCGCCGCAACTCTGTACAACTTAATTTTTTTGCTCAGGCTATTGTGTAAATGCATAGACTTGTAATATAGTAGATAACGGTTAAATGGCGAGTGTAGCCAAGTGGTTAAGGCAGTGGTTTGTGGTACCACCATTCGTGGGTTCAATCCCCATCATTCGCCCTTAAAATTAAATCCGCAAAGTAAAAAGAGGGTCTCGCGCCCTCTTTTGCTTTTTTGGGTATTTTGACTGTATCTCGTAAGACTAAAATTGCGAGAGAGTTTTATTTGTGCTTTTGCAATTTTTTAATTAGGACGGCTGTAGTTTAATGGGTAAAACAGTTGTAAGGTTTTGGGCGATCGCCTTAATCACGCTCTCGATCGTCGTATCACTTGGGGGTCTATATCCACAAGCTTCGAGGGCAGAAGGTAATACGATCGCAATCGCCGTAGCCGCACCTCTAAGTGGTGATGGAGCCGGCGGGGGGCAGGAAATAGTCGATAGCATCAAACTATATATTGATGCTACTAATCGCAACGGTGGAATCAATGGTCGTCAGCTTAAATTAAATGCTTTTGATGACAAGGGAAATACTGAAGGAGCAACTCAAGTTGCTAATGAAATTGCTAAAAGCGATGCTCTTATCGTTTTAGGACATCGATCTTCGGATACATCGATCACCGCAGGTAGTATTTATCAGGAACGTAAGTTACCTGCAATCACTGGTACAGCAAATAATCCCAAGGTCACAACCGATCGCCCTTACTACTTTCGGATTATTTATACTAATCCCGCGCTTGCAAATACCCTATCAATCTACGCGCAGCAAGTATTACAGTTTAAAACTGCTAGCGTGATTTATGACAAATCTAGCAAAAATGAACAAACCCAATCGGAAGTCATTAAGTCAGCTTTTGAAGCCAATGGCAATGGCAAAATTCAACGAATTTGGGCGATTGACTCCGATCCCAACAATCGTAAATCTTCAATCCAGCAGATTATTAACGAACTCGCCGCCGAACCAGATGCGGGGATTTTGTTCTTAACCTTAACAAAAGAAGATTTAGCTGAAGATTTTCTGGTAGCTCTTAAACAAAAGGGGCTTAAAAATAGCATTTTGGGTGAACAAGCTTTAGCGAGAGAATCCTTCGCGAAGCGCTTTGACAAATATGATGAAGAAAAGAAAAAATTAGGTTTCTTTACCGATGGCATGTATGTGCCCGCACCAATTTTATTTGATAGCGCAGGAGCCGACGCTCAAGATTTTCTTACCGCTTACCAAAAAGCCTATAGTAAGACCCCTTCCTATTTGGGCGCAAAGTTCTATGAAGCAGCGATCTTGGCGGTAGATGCGATCCGTAAAGCTAATCCCAAATTAACTACTTCTAGTTTAGATAGCGATCGCGATCAGGTGCGAGAAGCATTAGCTGGACTTAACAACCGCAAAGTGGGGCTAAGAGGTTTAACTGGATTGCTGTATTTCAACAGCGATCGCAATAGCGATCAGCCTGTACGCCTTGCTCAATTTCAAAGCTATAAACTGATCTCGGCATCCCAACAATTTACGCCGATCGCCAATCCTGAACGCTTGAACTTACCCAAAGAGCTGCAATCAGGAAGCATTGTTCAATCAGGCGATCAATATTTTTGGCGGCAGCGTGTGGTTTATGCAGGGATGGATATTAATAAGCTCAATCGAATTGACAAGGCAACTTTTACTGCCGATTTTTATGTGTGGTTTCGCTATAACGGTAATGATGAACCCACCGAGATTCAGTTCCCTGATGCTGTCAGCAATAGTGTAAATCCAACAGCTCCAGTCTTTGATGGCAAAGCCCCAATCAAAGCGCAGGTTGTAAATGGATTAAACTATCGTCTCTATCGGGTACGCGGTGAATTTCGTAATGCCTTTGATTTTCGAGATTATCCCTTCGATTCACAAAAATTAAATTTGCGTTTTGATAACCCGAATCTATCCACAGAGCGGTTAATCTACGCGATCGATACCGTTGGCTTAAAACTACCAAGATCGGCGGCTGAAGAAATTAAGCCATTCCAAGGACTACAACTTTGGAATTTCAAAAATATCACCTATTTCCAAGACTCTTCACGCAGTACTTCCACACAAGGCGATCCCGATCTATTTCAATCAAATGCTCAGGTTGAATATCCAGGGTTGAGCATTCGCATGACTTTTCAGCGCAAAACTCTAGTGTTTCTATCCAAGAACGTTTTGCCCCTGATTCTGCTATCACTCTTAACCTATTGCTGCTTATTCTTCCCTTACACCATGTTCGTACCGCGTACGATGGCTCCTGCCTCGGCACTGCTATCTGGAATTGTGTTGCTATTGTCTTTTAACAATCAGTTACCTGAAGTCGGCTATACAGTCGCGATGGAATACGTATTTTATGTCTACTTCTGTCTTTGCTTGTTACCCATTCTGGTCACTGTAATTGGGACGAAGTTAGATAAGGAAGGACATAAAAAAGCCTTTAAATATTTGAATATTGGTTCATGGATTCTCTATCCTTTGATTTTGCTGGTGACCATTGCAACTTTTGCGATTACCTATAGCGATCGCTTAGCTTAAAAGCCAGCAGTAAGGTGGCGGCACAAATCGCCGCCACCTTACTGCTGTTTTGCACAGATTAAAAAATAACCAATAGAAAATTAAAGCTGTATCCTATTGGGATGGCTGTGAGGGAACTATAAATATCAAGTGGAAATCTCAACTATTCTTGTTTTTGGTAGCCATAACAACTTCTAGCTTGTCGGCATATTGGGGCTTTTGGGCTAGCAATGCCATGATCGAAAGTGCGAAGAAACGCGAACTGAATGTCACAGCCACATTAATCCAGAACAACATCAACGAGCAGATTAGCAAAGCCGCCACCCGTGCCTCATTGGTGTCATCTTTGCCTTCTATCAAACAGGCTTTCCGTTGCTATCAGTGATTTTGTCCATAACCCTATTTAACCCAGATGTAGCTTGAAAAATGGACAGGTTCATCGTTGCCGAACTCGTCAGCTATCTGCGGTGGCTTGTTCCTATCGGCTTTTTGGGTGTCTTAGTTACTAAGTCTTTGCTCACGGCCTTCGACTGGTAAAGCGATCGCGCCTTGGCGCGATCGCTTGGTTTAATTAGGGCATAATGAAAACCATTGCTTGTATGCTTTTCTTGCTTTTTTAGTATCCCTACTTAGATGAACTACAGCAATTACCGATCAAACGAACCACAAGGAAACACATAAAAGCATTGCCTTGCAAGGCAATGCTTTTATGTGTTTCCTTGGTTTGGGTTTGAGCGCAAAGCGCTGTAAAAATCAATGAACAGGCTTGGATCAACACAAAAAATTTCGCCAAGTGATTTTGCTTGACCTTTACTTATTGGTCGTTTGCCATTGACAACTTCAGAAACTACTCCACGAGAGCCAATTATACCCACAAGATCAGTTTGTCGCAGCCCTCTAGCTTCCATTAAGTGTAACAAAATAGAATGAGGTGTTGAAGCTGCTAATTGATAATGTTCATCTTCAAATTTCTCAATCAGAGAGACTAGAAGGCGCAATATCTGTTCTTTCTCAGGAGATATATTTTCTTCAGCTAGCAGACTTTCAACAATACTTAAAGCGCGATCGTTCTCTTCTTCCGTCGTAATAACTTTTGGTTGAATATCTGCTAATAATGCTCCATATTCTGATTTATTTAAAGTAAGGGTCATTTTTCCAACTTCCTGAATCATATTCAGTATGTGTTAGGACGTATTTGATATAAACATCCTGCGTTCTATAGGAAATACTAACTATCAAGCGATATTTATTTCCTTTGATATTGAAAACTGTGAAATTATCTACAGCATCCGCCGATGGATAGACAGCTCTAACGTCATTGATATGCTGCCATTTTGCCTTACGAACAATTCGATACCAATCATCTAAAGCAACTCTGGAGTCACCATAGCGCCGACCAAACTCAAGCAGCGCTTTTCTCGAAATAATATGCACGACTTTCGTCC
>CAIJEA010000037.1 GCA_903819605.1 uncultured cyanobacterium
GACCAAAGGAACAAAGGAAATTATCTTCGGGCAAAGGTGGAATTACCATTGTTTTTTCAGCAAGGCGCGATCGCAATTGCAGGGGCGTTTCTGCGCCGCCGACTTCATGGCGATGGTGTAACTCGATATCGACGAGGCTGAAATGCAACTGACGCAACATCCCTGAACCACTCATGTAGTTTTTGGAATCAACGAGCTTTTGGAAATAGGATTCAGGTAGAGTTTCTCCTGTCTCATAATGTTTTGCCATGCCAAACAAGGTAGCGCGATCGTAGCACCAGTTTTCCATGAACTGACTGGGAAGTTCCACCGCATCCCATTCGACATTGTTGATGCCTGAAGCACCCGAATAATCAACCTTGGTGAGCATATGCTGCAATCCATGTCCGAATTCATGGAAGAGAGTTTCCACTTCGCCAAAGGTCATCAAACTAGGCTTACCATCAACAGGGGGCGATTGATTGCAAATCAGATAGGCAACGGGTAAACGGGTAATAGGCTTTCCATCTTCGATTACCTTGGCGCGTCCAATGCAGTCATTCATCCATGCACCGCCACGTTTTTCAGCAGGACGACTATAGGGATCGAGATAGAAATAGGCGATCGCCGCACTACTTTCATCCTGAATCTCAAAGAAGCGAACACTCTCATGCCAAATTGGCGCTTTGCCATCCGCAGGTACGACAGTTACTCCAAATAAGCGCTTAACTAGCGCAAACAAACCTTCAAGAACTTGTGGTAATGGGAAGTAAGGACGCAATTCTTCCACGGTGAAGTTAAACTTAGTTTCGCGCTGGCGCTCTGCCCAATAGGCTGTGTCCCAGTGCTTTAGTTCAACATTTTCACCTTGCGACTTAGCAAATTCTTTCAATTCCGCAAATTCAGCAACGGCGGCAGTGTAACTTGACTGGCGCAGTTCTTCTAGCAATTTCTCAACTGCTTCAACGTTGGGAGCCATCTTACGAGCGAGGCTTAATTCTGCATAGGTAGAGTAGCCCAGCAAATTGGCTTTTTGTTGTCGCAATTCGAGAATGCGATCGATCAATGGTGCATTATCAAACTCACCACTAGCGGCACGACTAACGAAAGCTCGATATAACTTTTCGCGCAAATCGCGGCGACGGCTATGCTGCATAAAGGGAACATAGCTAGGGTAGTCGAGGGTAATACACCAAGAGCCATTTTCAGGTGTGGCTTTGTCATCACCATCTATACGAGCAGCTTGGGCGGCTTGGGCGAGGAGGCTAGGGGGCAATCCTTCGATTTCTTCAGGTAAAGTCAAAGTCATGCTAAAAGCCTTAGTAGCATCTAGAACATGATTGGAAAAATTAGTGGAGAGTTCGGCTAGTTCCATTTGAATTTTGTTGAACTTCTCTTTCTCTTCACCTTCTAAACCAACGCCCGACAGCTCCGCATCACGGATCGCGGCTTCAACAATACGTTTTTGAGCGGGTTCGAGGCTATCCCAATCCGATGATGCGTAAATTGCCTTATAAGCTTTATAAACTGGTTGGCTCTGGCTAAAGCGGTTAAAAAACTCAATAACTTTAGGTTGCACAACTTTGTGAGCTTCGCGCAATTCGGCACTGTTTTTAACACTCAGTAGATGCTCGATCGCACCCCAGCCCCAGCCAATACGCTCAGTCAGCCGCTCTAAAGGCTCAACTAAGCCAGACCATGTAGGCTGGATGTTTGCCTCAAGTTCGGTCAACCCCACACTCGTTTCTTCAAGCAATTGTGTAATTGCAGGAATGACATGTTCGGGTTTAATATCTGGAAACGGTGGTAAACCTTTGCCAATCAAGAGAGGATTTGTAACTTCACTCATATAGTAATCTTTTGGATAATCTTTAAGATTTGTAAATAGCTAATTTCATTATATAACAAGGAAGATATGGCGCGTAGCGTGGCATCTTCGTTAATTTAGGGCGGTTATTCCTACAATTAAGCCTTGGCAGACATTGGTAAGAAATTCTAAATCTAGGGTTGCTAGCCGATCGCTACTTTTGTGATAGTGAGGATTTCGCATATTCGCGGTATCGGTAATCATCAGAGCCTTGTAACCAGCATCCCAAAAAGGAGCATGATCGCTGCGGCGAGTATCGGGGATTGCTAAGCCTCGCCAACCTGCGGGAAGCCATTCACAAGAAACCACAGATTTCATGTGATGCTGTAAATGGATCAGATCGGGAATTGTGGGAATACTGCCAATCAGTCCAATAAAGTCGCCTGTATTGGGATAGAACTTGTCTAATCCTGCGGGATAGTGTTGAGAATTGGGAGTGCGATCGCAATAGCCTAACATCTCTAAGGAGATCATGAGGCGTATTTTTTGCTTCTCATTCTTGAGCTTTTTCGCATATGCATGACTTCCCGATAAGCCATATTCTTCCATATCAAAAGCAACCAATTGAATTGGATATTTAGTAGGATGTGCAGATAGATATTCAGCTAATTCTAAAAGTACCGCAACTCCTGAGCCATTATCATCTGCGCCCACGCAAGCAGGAATGGTGTCGTAATGTGCGCCAATAATCAGAGGCGATCGCTGTTTACTATCGTTAGCCGCAATTTGCAACATCAAATTTTGATGCTTGTTCCCACTAACTTCAAACTCATGGGTAATGACTTCTCCAAATTTGGCAAAATGCGATCGAATATATTCTCTAGCAAATAAATGACCAGCAGAGGCATAGTAAGGATTGCGCTCTATAACAATTTTTTCGAGATAGTTAAGTAATCGCTTTTGAAGATTTTCCATAGCCTTGCTGAACAACTATAGCAATCCTAATTCATTTATGAGTTAGGGCTGTTGTATAAAACTTCAGGTGTTTGCAACTTGAACATTTTACGCTGAACATTAATCCCAATAACTAAAGCATCACTGAGCAGAGAACTATACTGATCGGCTTGATTTTTCATATCTACTCCCTTCCCAGTGAACAATTAGGCGTGCGCGGCTTGGCACTGGTCAGTTAAGACGTGAGGCAGTGAAAGCCGCACAATGAAAGCAACTCCAGCATGGAAAGCGGTC
>CAIJEA010000038.1 GCA_903819605.1 uncultured cyanobacterium
AAGCGATTTATATGTTGATGCCAATATCTTTGTAGATTTGGCTAGTAGCCAATATCTCGATCTCAATGAAGCCTTTGCTAATGTATCTCCTGAGCAATACGATCGCTTTTATTTAGCGAAACTACAACCTTCAAAGATTCCTGCAAATCAGGCTTTAGAGGAACATAAAAATATTTTGTTAGTTGGTGGCTTAGGCTCTGGCAAAACGGTATTACTTAAATATTGGGCAATGGCTTGTATTGCAGGCAAAATTTTACCTAGCTTTTTACCTGTGTTTTTACCATTACGATCGCTAGTTTTCCTTGATGATCTAAGTGATTTTGATAGCTCTCAGAATAATCCATTGGCATGGTTAAAAAAACAAATCATTAATTATGGATTGTCCAATAAACTGGTGGATGAACTATTAAATAACAAAGTTCTAGAGCAGTTTTTAAATGAAGGACGTTTTTTATTGTTTTGGGATGGACTAGATGAAATCCCAGAAATTTATCGGGCTAAGATTGCACAGAAAATTTTAAATTTTAGCGATTTCTATCCGCAAACCCGCATGGTATTTGCTACTCGAAATCCAATTTATGCCCACCTTCTCGAATCATTTCACACTTTAGAAATTGCCCCATTTCAGGATTCACAAATAACCACATTCGCTAGCAAATGGTTCCAAACTACCTGTCCGCAAAAGCCTAAGAAATATGAGAAATTTCAACAGTTGCTCGCAACCAATCAACCCTTAGCTGAAATCGCGAGCAATCCACTATTTCTCGCGCATCTCTGTACTATTTTTAATAGCACTGAATATCTCAAACCAAACTTTTATCAGGAAATCTTAAACCTGCTATTAGCAACGTGGGAGAAAACAAAGTGCTTACCAGCTTTTTCTAACCAAGCTTTATCTGTTGCACAGAAACAAGATTTGCTTGCCTATGTAGCGATCGTGTCGTTGGATCGTCACGGCTATGTCTGGCAAAACAATCAACTTGAAGATGACTTTCAGGCTTGTATTAATGCTAGTCAGCGATTAGCTCATCTATCAGTTGATCGAGATCAACTGTTACAGACTCTCAAATGGCAGCATAGTTTGTTAATTGAATGTGCCAAGGGAATTTATTGCCTAGCTCACACCACTTTACATGACTATCTTGCTGCCTATCGTATTGCCAATAGCAATCCTAAGGCTGCTCAGAAATATTTACTAGAACGGATCTACCTTAAGCGCTGGCATGGCGTAATCGTAATGACAGTTAGCATTTCTCAACAAGCCGATCTCATGTTGCAAATGATGAAACGCAAAATTGACGAACTTGTGACTAAAGATCCACATCTACAGTCATTTTTGACATGGGTTAATCAACAGTCCATCCAAATCCAAACTCCCTATAAAGCGGTAACGATTCGGGCTTTATATCTAGATATCGATCTAGAAAATACCCGATCTCTCGATCGCGCTCGCGCCTTAGACATCGCCCATTCTCGTTCGTTAGAACGCGCTCGAATGAGATCGATGGGACTTGATAATACGATGGAAACCGAGGTGGACATTGACTACACAATTAATCTAGCTTTAAACCTTGACCTCGCTTTATACTTTGCCAACCACCCTGTTTTAGAACTAGCTTGCAATCTCGAACCCGACTTGCATAAGGGCTTACAATTTTTACGGCAAAAATTTCCCGATCCATACAAAGATCGCGAGAAGTTTGCAAAATGGTGGCAGGCAAAAGGGTTAGATTGGTCGAAAAAATTACGCAGCTTAATAGTCCAGCATCGCAAAGGCTCGCAGGAATGGCAATTTAGCGAAAACCAACTTAAAGTACTGCGAACTTATCATGATGCCAATAAGCTTTTAATTGAATGCTTGAACAATGCTGAATATGTCAGTCCATTAGTCAAAAATCAAATTGAGTCTACTTTGCTGTTGCCGCAGGGTGAATACACCATCTTGCAGTATTAAATTTGGCGATATAGCAAAGCAAGATTTGCTTAGGACATAAAACCCAATAAATGAGTTGCGGCGCTTCGCGCCGCAACTCATTTATTGGGTTTTGGTTTGTACAGGTTAACTCTTTTTTTGCTATATATAGCAGACCTAAAAGATTAGCGGTAGTG
>CAIJEA010000039.1 GCA_903819605.1 uncultured cyanobacterium
CACCTAAGCCCAAGGGTTTCAGGTCATTGGCGGCTAGATGAATTCGATGAACGTGATCGCTAATAATTTGGGCGTAGGCTTGGAATTCATCGCCTAGTCTAACTGGGACTGCATCCTGTAAATGGGTGCGTCCCGATTTGACGATTCCTGCGAAGGCGATCGCTTTAATTCGTAACTGTTCGCTCAAGTTTGCTAAAGCTGGGAATAACACATGATCGAGAGCTAATAATGCGCCAATCCGAATTGCTGTGGGGATCACATCATTAGTAGACTGTCCATAATTAACATGATCGTTAGGGCTAACATTTTTGTAATTGCCTTTTACGTCACCTAAAATCTCAAGGGCGCGGTTAGATAACACTTCATTCACATTCATGTGGTGTGATGTGCCCGCTCCTGCTTGATAGACATCGACAACAAACTGATCGCGTAACTGCCCGTCTAATATTTCATCTGCTGCCGCCGCGATCGCCATGCCCATGCCGACAGGGATACAACCGAGTTCGGCGTTAACTAAGGCGGTTGCTTTTTTGATTAGTAAACAAGCATCCACAAAGGTGGGGAGAGGCTTAAGTCCGCTAATTTTAAAGTTATCGATCGCTCTAGCAGTTTGAATACCATAGTAAACATTATCGGGCAGGGACATTTCCCCCATCGAGTCGCGCTCAGTTCTAGTCATAGGGATCTTGTGTTCGGCTGTTTTTTAATATGCGTTATAGATTAATGTTAACTTGGCAAGTCGAGATTAAATTCATTGATTACATAATCTTGATTTGGAAGTAATGGTATAGGTTTGCGATCGCTATATTCAGACAATAGTTTAAGCATCTTCATCTTTATAGCTTTTGGTATAATTACTGATAATTAGATGGCTTAGGATGTAAATCATGAGTATTGCCTTAAAAATTGAGCAAGAGCAGTTTATTCAAAAAAAGCTCAATAGTGGTAAGTATGGCTCTGCTGACGAGGTGATTTTTGAGGCGTTTCGGTTGCTTGAGGAAAGAGATAAGCATTACGAGCAATGGCTTCAAGATACTCGGCAAAAGGTAGCTGATGGTTTAGCCCAACTAGATCGAGGTGAAGGGTTGGATAGTGAAACTGTTATGACAAGATTGAAAGAGCGAGTTCGTAATGCTCGTGAGAATCATCAATGACAAGCTACATTATTTCTCCATTAGAAAGTCGAAATTTTGTTCACTGGAGGTAATGATATAAATTAGCGATCGCCATATCAGACGATTGTTTAACTACATCTGCTTGTAAAACTACCAAATTGTTTGAATATTTGATAGGTTTCTGATTTTATGGTCTTTTGTGACTAGAGGCAGACTAAGATATAGGGATGTTGCGGCAATAATGCGATCGCCCATTTCTGGAACAATTTCACGCGGGATTTGAGTAAAAGCTCTGGCTACTGGGGTATCTAAGGGGACAACGAATAAGTTCACAAGTGGATCGTCTATGAGTTGTAAAAGTTTCTCTAGTGAACTTGAGGGAATCCGATTTTTCTCAACTAAATAATTCATTTCTACAAGAGAAATTGCAGATATAAAAATTGATTCGCCATTGTTCAAGGCATTATCAAGGGAAGTTACTGCATTTGTTGATAATTTTTCTGGACTTCGCAGATACCAGATAATTGTGTGGGTGTCAGCTACAACGCTCATAGTTCAATATCCTTGGGGAAGTTTGCCCACATTTCTTTTCTAGTTACGGCGAGTTCTTCTTCGGTGAGGTTAATATCTGCATTTGCCCATAAGCCTTTGATGCTTTTGCTTGGATTTTTAGGTGTTGTCTTAGCTTGCAAAAATTCGGCAAATTCTAGTAGTGCTTGCTGTTTTTCGATTGGTAAGGTTTTGATGATTGCGATTAATGTTTCTTCGATTTTAGGTAATGTTTGCATGATTTTGCCTCCGTTTAATTGTTAAATGAATAGAACACTAATTTTCTTCATTCTTTCTTCTTACTCCGTTTTTTCTTCTCAACTTTGAGTAGTGGCGCACTTAGGGCTTCATAGAGGCTAAATAAATACTCAATGCGGTTTAGTTCGCTAACGAAGGGTTGGGGACGATAGCAAAGGTCTACGGCTTTGTCTAGGGCTTGATGTGCCTTTACCAAGTCGGGCGGCATGGTGAGAGGATCGTAAAGATCGGCGAGGCTGGATTTAACCTCCCCCTGCCCCTCCTTAAAAGGAGGGGAGTAAGACTCACTCTCTTGTTTTCCTCCTTTCAAAGACTCTCTCTCTTGTTCCCCTCCTTGAAAGGAGGGGCTAGGGGAGGTATATTTCTCGCGCACCGTCAAAACTGCCTGTGCTGCCGCCTCCACTTTTTGCTTTTGTTTATCACTAACGTTTTCAGGGAATGGATAGTTGTTGTAAACGATTGTATTGGAATAGCGAAAACGACTTTCTAATCTTCCACAAACGTACTTAACCCAAGTCATGTGCATTTGAGATGTGAGAACACCAAATAGATAAAAGCTAGGATCAGCAATAAAAGAGCAAAGATTGCTTGGCACTATAGTCTTATCAATAAATCCAAAAGGTACATATTTCCTATTCTCTGATGAAACTAATGGAACAATAATTGCAGAATCTGGATTATGTTTATCTCTAAAAGTTGTAGGATAGTCTGCTAAGAAACGAGCTTGCTTGTCAGGACTCGCTAATCTTAGCTGTCTTACATTTTCAATCCTCTTTATTACTAAGGGCATTTTCTTTAATTCCTGTGGCTGTATATCAACGAGCCAAAGACACCATCTACTTTTGCCATTGATAAACTCTTCTGAACCAATAAATTGCTTAAAATATTTGGATGATAAAGGCTCTGCTTGAACGAATTCATCTTTTTCTTGATCATTAAAAATTAAGTTTCCACCATCTATAGCCTTATTACCGGCCAACATTGAGGGTACATTACAAATTGGCTTAGTTCTTTTAAGTATTACTAAATCATTCCCTTCAGCCAAATACGGATTAATATTTCTAACTTTTCTCTCTGTCGGCTCACCCTTGATATCCACATAATCAAAAATCCTTTTATTTTCAACATCCTGCAACCCAAAGCCAATAATCACACAATGCACAGCCGCATTACCTTTTGCCTCATTACTCCAACTAAAAGTCCGATGAGCAAAATGAATCTTGATCTTGTATCGGTTGTAAAGCTCTTGCCAGAGAATCCCAACTTGCTCACCTTGCGAAATGGAACTTGTACTAACAAAAGCACATTTGACCTCCCCTAGCCCCTCCTTGAAAGGAGGGGAACAAGAGTTTAGATATTGAGCGGCTTTCAAGTACCAAGCACAAACATAGTCCAATACACCAGCCCCATTCACCCCAGCAAAAATCATCTCCATATCTGACTTTTGCTCAGAATTTTGCAAATGCTTACCTACAAAAGGCGGATTCCCTAAAATATAGTCAAAATTTCTTATCTTCTCTTGTTCCCCTCCTTTCAAGGAGGGGCTAGGGGAGGTTTTTACTTTGGAGTCACTAGAAGAGTTTCTTAAATGCTCTCTAACATCTTCCAACACTCCCTCTAAATTTTCAAAAATCAAATTATTGGCATAACGCAACACTGTAATTCCCACACTCCATAAAAACTCATCCCTAACCGCATCATATTCCCTACCCTCCTGCGTAAAATGCTGACCACCATCCAACTCGATCGCTAAATTAGCACTCGGACAAAAGAAATCCAAAATATAATTACCAATTGAATGCTGTCTTCTAAACTTAAACCCATCCAACTGCTTGCCCTGCAAAGTTTTCCACAAAGTTACTTCCGCAGGAGTCGCATTATTCCTCAACTCTCGCCGAAAATCTTTCTTACTAGCAAAATTACTAATCGCCTTATAAGGAAATTGCTCTATTAATTCTTGTTCCCCTCCTTTCAAGGAGGGGCTAGGGGAGGTTCTTAATCTTTCGCCTTTCATAGACAAACTGGAAGAAGTTGTAGATAATCTCGGAACCACCCCTAACCCATCCTTTGAAGGAGGGGAACAAGATCTCCAATCAATCCGCAAAGAATTACCATGCACAATCTTAGCTGCCTTCTTCAATGGCAACCGCACAAAATACTGCCCAAACTCATTACTAACCTTGATATTCATCTGATGGTCGATCAACCACATCGCCACTTCAGCGACCCGCACCGCAAACTCATCATATTCAATCCCCGCAAACTGATCCACATCGACTTGAATAATTGAGCTAACATCCGTCACTAACTGCCCACCCTTATTCAACTCCAACAAAATCAAAATCTCTAAATCGCGCAACTCCCGATAAGTAATAATCAAAAAATTACCGCAACCACAAGCAGGATCGAGGAAATGTAGATTTGCAATCTTTTTATGCAACTCCTCTAACCTGTTGCGATTGCCCTTTGCCTTCTCAAACGAACTATAAAGATCGTCCAAAAAAAGCGGTCTAATCAACTTTTGGATATTTTTCTCAGAAGTATAATGCGCCCCCAAATTCCGCCGTTCCTTTTGATTCATCACTGCCTGAAACATCGACCCAAAAATTGCAGGAGAAATCTTACCCCAATCAAATCCACAAGCCTCAAGCAACATCTCGCGCATTGGCTTGTCAAACGCCGCAGGTTGCAATGGCTCCTCAAACAACTTTCCATTCACATAGGGAAACTGCGCCAAATTCTCATCTAAATTCTTTAAGCGGCGTTCATTTGGCGTATTCAAAACATGAAAAATTGAAGCAATATGCATTGCCAAATCACTGCCATCTTCCTTCGTATGCAGATCGATATATTCCCAAAAAATCCCCTTATTAAAAATGCCCGTATCATCAGCAAACATGCAGAACAAAAGCCGCACCAGATAAACCTCTAGGTCATGCCCCGTATAGCCAATTTCCTTAAGGCGATCGTGTAGTTTTCCCATCAACTCCGCCGCCGCAATATTGACAGGATCTTCATCCTTATAAACCCGTTTCTCATATCCCGCAATAAAGCCGAACAGATGCACCTGACTAACAAAGTCCTGTAACTCAAACTCCGTTGTAGTTTCACCCTCTAAATCATAAAGTCTGAATTTGTGAAAATCCGATACCAAAATATATTTTGGTAACTCATATTCCTTCAAGCCCGAAAAATAGTCCTTTGCCTGTTGAAATGCCTTATCTAAACTCTTACCCCGCGATTTATGCTCAACTAAAATCACCCCTTTCCAGAGCAGATCGATAAATCCCTGCTTTTTGTCTAATTTCTTTACCGAATGCTCAAAGGTCGCCACCCGCCGCCGAGAGATGCCAAACACATTAAAAAAGTCATCCCAAAAAGATTTTGCCTCCGCATCTTCTGAAGATTCATCCTCCCACTTCTTAGAAAAGGTGATCGCTCTTTGCTTAATCTCATTCCAACTTAGAGGCATATCTACAAAGTCTTAGGTTAAAATTTTAGCTAATCTTTATAATAACATCCACTTTCTCGGATTACTTATAATTGACTCAAGCATAAATTCTTAGCGATCGCAGAAATCAGCCAAACTTCTTAGAACTTGAGCAGAGGAAACAACAGGAAGAAGGCGATCGCCTAAATTCTCTAATCTAAGAGTAAAAAACAAGAATTTGAAAACATTCTTAAATCCATCCATTGACCATTGCTAGATGCAGAGCCTGAAAACGAGTCCTTGCCTTAAGCTTAGTCAGAATATTATTGATATGGAACTTGACCGTACTTTCACTAATAATCAACTGTTGAGCAATATCCCGATCGCGTAATCCTTGAGTTAATAATTGCATCATTTCTAATTCACGTTCAGATAGAGGATTCGCTTTCTTCCCAAACGGAATGGCGATCGCGATTTGTAACTCCGTGGGATGAATATTGATCGCCCCACCTAAACTGGAAACAATCAAAAATAATTCACTAAATAGCGATCGCAGCCAGTTTTGCGAATCAGGAATTTGGTTAGCGGTTTTGGCAACGATCGCCTCTAGAGAGATTGCTAGATCGCCATAAATCAAACGGCAATAAGCGCCCCCAATTTGATTGAGAATTTCTGCTGCCCTCAAAAATACATACTCAATCGTCAGATTTAGACTTCTCTCCGTACCCACCAAAGTCAACCGATTGGAATTTAAAATATGGGCTAGGCGATCGGATAGAGAAGCTTGCTCAACTTCTTGATTTTGATGCAGATTTTGCCAAGCTTGCTTTTCTTGTTGATGTTTGAAGGCACTATCAATCGCGATCGCGGCGATCGTACAGAGTATTCGCAGAAATTCTAGAAATTCAGGCGGCATTTCATGGTGACTAAAGGCTGCTAAAACACCGACAACCCTGCTTTTGATTTCCAAAGGATAGCCCGCAAAACCGCGAATATTATTCGTAATTGCCCAATTGCGATCTCCGACCCAAGGCTCAGATGCAAGATTATTACTTAAAAATGAAACGCGATTTTGGGCAATTTTTCCGACCTTATACGCACCCATCGGCACTCTGGCAAATCTGCCATCAATGCGCGTATACATACCCGACGAGGCTACTAGCTTAAGCGAGGAACGCTCTGGCTCTAGCAACCACACCCGTGCAAACGCACAATCAAACCGCTCCACAATGCCTTCGGTGACTCGATGCGCGATCGCCTCTGGATCTAAGCACCCAGAAAAAGTTTCGGCAATTTCTGTTCCCCGATGTAAATCGAATAAAAGTTTGGTTGGATCGAGTAACTCTGTCATCAAACCTAACGCTTACATACAAAGAACTTATCGAGTTTTAGCACTTGAATAAACCTGTCGTCCTTTAGCTAAGACATACCAACCCAAAGAGAGTTGCAGCGCTTAGCGCCGCAACTCTCTTTGGGTTGGTGATTTTGTCCTAACATAACCAACGATAGTTATAAAACTCTACCTATCAATTGATCCGTAGATTGCTATATATCTATGTATCGGAAGTTACGAAAGCTCTAAAACATTAAAGAGCCTTGCATCGCAAGGCTCTTTAATGTTTTTAGTTTCGGTTAGAGCTAGGAGTTGGTGAACTCTCAGGACTAGAGGAACTAGTGGGACTAGGTGAACTAGTGGGAGTCGATGAACTAGTGGCACTAGGTGAACTTTCAGGACTAGAGGAACTGGTGGGAGTTGGTGAACTCTCAGGACTAGAGGAACTAGTAGGGCTTGTCGGTGGAGTTGATACCTTGGGTTTGGGTACTGTTTGGACTGGAACAGGCTGAGATGGTTTTGGTGATGGTTTTGGAATGGGAATAAAATACAAAACCGAAGCCGCGATCGCCAAACTCACAACCCCAGCGATCGCGGGAACTGCCTGATTATTTAACTGAGACTGCGATCTATAGTCAGCAATCTGCGTCACCAATTTTAAATCAGGTAAGGTTGTCGGATCGCAACATAAACGATCTAAACCCTCCATAAGATCGAAAAGCTGGATTGTATTTAGTTTAATTTGTAGCTCTTTGGGATTATTGGCATCAGCTTCATTGAGC
Source organism: uncultured cyanobacterium (assembly GCA_903819605.1). GTDB lineage: Bacteria > Cyanobacteriota > Cyanobacteriia > Pseudanabaenales > Pseudanabaenaceae > Pseudanabaena. Next base: position 7,468 of record CAIJEA010000039.1, read on the forward strand.
AATACTGAAAGCAAATGTAAATGTTTTCCCTCTGGCTCAAGACGCACCTGTTTATCAGGAATCACCAAAGATGTATTACTTTTTAAAGCTTGAGCATAAGCACCAACCACTTTGACTAAAGAATTTAGCAAATCAAGACCACCCACAATTGGTTCGGTCTGATGGCTAAAGCGGCAGGCAAAGCTGGTTAAAATCGAAAGCACATCGCCACTGGTGCTAATACCCTCAATCAGCAAAGTACAACTCGGTAAACTATAGCTACGCTGAATCATTAGGCGATCGCTCCATCAAACAGACTATTCCAAAGACGAAACTCACCAGCTACACCACTACATAGCAATAGCCGAGTCAATAATTGCAATGCTAAGTCGCGAGTTTCTTCTTTAGTTAACGGTGAAGGCGATCGCATCCGACCAACATATAGAGATGTGAAGCGATCGATATAATTTTCCAAAAAAGCTTGATTTTGCTGTAACCCTAACGCCTCGATCTTATTCTCAATGATCTGCTGATGGGTACTAATCAATAAGCGCAAGCCAGTATCTAGCTGTTTTGCTAAAGTGCAAACGATCTTTACCAAAGCCTTTAGCTCATCCCAGCTTAGACTTGCACGCTGATAGTTGCGTCGAAGAGGATTAGTATTTCTCAGTCGCCAAAAAGCCACACGACTAGGAATCGTCTTTTGTAAATTTAGCTGCTCAATTAAGACCAGCATTACCTCAACTGCCTCTAAATCCAGCGCCTCGATCGCTAGAAGCAGATGATCGATATCCATACGAACACTGCGGGGACAACCCCTAACAAAGTCCTTAGGAACGTGTAAATCGAGGTTAGCAGGAGCCGAAATATTTAACTGCATAATTCGCAGTGAAGTTGAACCTAATAGAGTGTACCCAATTGGCAGTTTACCCAGTTGTAAGGCGTTCAGCTACAAGCCTAAAACAAAAATGCCCGTAGCTGATAGCTTCAACCTTAAGCTTGGCGTGAGTAGTACTCAATAACCAGCAGTTCGTTCACTTGCAGAGCCACCCATTCACGTTCGACAATGCCATTGACCTTACCAGTCATTTTTGCCTTGTCAAATTCTAAATGGCTAGGAATGTTAGATAGACCGGGGAATTCAAGATTGCGCTCGACGATCTTTTTCGATTTTTCGTTATCTTTAACGCTAATTACTTCACCAGGGCGGCAACCATAACTAGGAATAGTCACGCTCTTACCATTAATGGTGATATGTCCGTGATTTACCAGTTGACGTGCAGCAGGGATCGTTGGTGCAAATCCCATGCGGAAAACTGTATTGTCTAGACGCATTTCTAGCAATTGTAGCAATACTAAACCTGTAGAACCTTTAACTCGTCTGGCTCGACGCACATAGCGCAGCATTTGAGTTTCAGTTAGACCGTAGTTAAAGCGTAATTTTTGCTTTTCTTCGAGACGCACTGCATATTCAGAGCGCTTTTTGCGATCTTGACCATGCATTCCAGGTGGATAAGCGTGCTTAGGTTGTTTGCGACTTAGACCGGGAAGCTCTCCGAGTCTTCTGACGATTCTGAGGCGCGGACCTCTATAACGGGACATAGCTCCTTCCTTGTTACTGTTGAAAACTTGACAGCCTATCTAGTATATGACAATTCCGCTAAAAATCTTGATTAAATTATGCAAAGTGGCTAGGCGCGATTAAATATAAAACCCAAAAGC
>CAIJEA010000040.1 GCA_903819605.1 uncultured cyanobacterium
AAACTCGCTACCCACAATTACTGTTCCAGATTCTTCAAAGACAGCAACAATCTCTGAGTTCTACTGAAACAATCTTTACAGCATCCTCACATACCAGTAAGGCTTCTACAGGTAGTACGAGTATTTCAGAAGCATTAGATCTCGCTTCTATCCTCAAGGCTTCTCATAGTCTCTCTAGCGAAATTGAACTTGAGAAATTGCTTTCGACATTTTTGCATATTGTGGCTGAGAATGCTGGAGCGGACAAGTGTGTGTTGTTGATGCCGAAAGATGATGAATGGGTGGTTGAGGCTTTATCTCAAATAGAGCAGCAGGAAAAAATCCTCCAATCTATTTCCATTGCTGATAGTCAAATAGTTCCGCTCTCTCTGATCAATACCATTAAAAACTCCCTAAAACCATCTGTAATATCGGATGCGATATTTCATCCTACTTTATCTAACGATCCCTATATTCTTGCTAATAGTCCTAAGAGTATCCTCTGTAATCCAATTCTCAATCAAGGTAAATTGATTGGCATCTTATATTTGGAAAATAGTTTAACTGTGGGAGCGTTTACCAGCGATCGCGTTGAGTTACTAAATCTCATTTGTGCCCAAGCGGCAATATCTTTACAAAATGCTCGCCTCTATGCGGATGAGCAAGAAAAATCTCAAATCATTCAACAATCTGCGATCGAGTTAGAGAGATTTCAATCGAAACTAATGTTTTTGATCGAAAGAACGCCAATTGGTGTGATTGAGTGGGATGCTGAGTTTAAAGTTATTGGTTGGAATCCTGCTGCTGAAAAGATCTTTGGTTATAAGGCGATGGAAATGCTAAACAATCATGCCTTAGAGATTGTTCCAGAAACATATCAAGCTTATGTTGTCGATTTAATGACTGATATTCTTAATCAAAAGGGAGGTACTTATAGCGTAAATGAGAATATTACTAAAGACCGCAGAGTAATCATCTGTGAATGGATTAATACCCCTTTGCTTGATGCGAAGGGTCAACCAATAGGGATTTATTCGATGGTGCAGGATATTACGGAGCGTAAACAGATTGAATCTGAACGTCAACAGAAATCTGAAGCACTAGAGAAAGCTTTACGAGAACTTCAACAAACGCAGATTCAACTGATCCAAGGAGAAAAAATGTCGGCTCTGGGAAATTTAGTAGCTGGCGTGGCGCATGAAATTAATAATCCAGTTGGATTTCTCGGTGGCAATATCAGACCAGCATTAGATCACGTTAATGATATCTTTGGCTTGCTCGATCTGTACCAGCAGAAATATCCCAATCCCGATCGAGAGATCCAAGATGAAATCGAAACAATCGATTTGGAATACCTTCGTGAAGACCTACCGAAGTTAGTTAGTTCCATGCGCGAAGGTGTAACGCGGATTCGTGATATCAGTAATAGTCTAAGGACATTTTCACGAGCGGACAGCGATCGCCCTGTTGCTTGCAATATTCATGATGGACTTAATAGCACAATCATGATTCTCAAACATCGCCTTAAAGGTGATAGCAATCGTCCAGAAATACAAGTCATTAAGGAATATGGAGATTTGCCTCAAGTAGAATGCTTCGCGGGACAACTCAATCAGGTATTTATGAATCTACTTGCAAATGCGATCGATGCCCTTGAAGAATCAAATCAAGGACTAGGTTACAATGATATTGCAGCTAATCCAAATCGCATTACAATTCGCACTTCCATTACAAACGGGAAGTCAGTCGAAATTTGCATAGTAGATAACGGCAAGGGTATGTCCGAAGATATAAGACAACATATCTTCGATCATTTATTTACGACTAAGGGTGTTGGGAAAGGTACAGGGTTAGGATTGGCGATCGCTAAGCAAATAATTGTTGAAAAGCACCGAGGCACAATTACCGTTAACTCTGAGCTAGGTGTAGGTACTGAGTTTGTTATATCTCTACCCATTAACTAATTCATTCCTATGCTTGGGTCTGCTTTTTATAGCGGTAGCCAGTTATGTTAGAACAAACCCAAAAGAGAGTGGCGGCGCGGAGCGCCGCCACTCTCGTTTGGGTTTGTTCTAACATAACTGGCTAT
>CAIJEA010000041.1 GCA_903819605.1 uncultured cyanobacterium
AAGCGTGTGCAATTGCCTACCGACCAAGAAACAGGTCTGGTACGTGGCTTCGCCTTTGTGGATATGGAGTACGATGATCAAGAGGAAGCGGCGATCGCTGCGCTGAATGAATCCGAATGGATGGGACGAACTCTGCGCGTTAATAAGGCTAAGCCTCGCGGTGAACGTACTAACGATCGCCCCAGAGGTCGTGGCTACGCCTAAAGCCTAATTAATTTGCCAAGATCGCAAAGAATGGCTGTGTCATTCTTTGCGATTTGTGGTGACAAAGCCAATATGAGCAGATATCTAAAAACACTAAGGCTTTTCTGGTCAACTGCGATCGCCGCAGAATTAGAGTATCGGATTAACTTTGCGATCGCGGCGCTCAGTAGCATCGGCAATTTAGCAGGTAGTTTTTTGGACTATTTTTGTTCTATCGCAATGGTTATACCTTTGCGGGTTGGCGATGGGAGGAGGCAATAATTGTGCTTGGCATATTTACAATCCTCGAAGGCTTTTCCAGCACTTTTCTTGCCCCTAATTTGAGCAAAATCGTCGGTCATGTCCAGAATGGCACCTTGGATTTTGTACTTTTAAAACCAATTAGCAGTCAGTTTTGGCTTTCCGCGAGAGCGCTATCACCTTGGGGATTTCCTAATCTAATTTTTGGTTGCGGGATCTTGCTATATGCAGGTAACAAACTCGGATTGGGACTTAGTAATTATCTTTTAAGTTTAATTCCGCTAACTTTTGGTTGCATCAGCCTCTACAGCATTTGGTTTATGCTCGGCGCAACTAGTATCTGGTTTGTAAAAATTTATAACGTTACTGAAGTTTTACGCGGCTTAATGGAGGCGGGCAGATATCCAATGGCAGCATATCCTGCATCCTATCGCTTCTTTTTTACATTTGTCGTACCGATCGCATTTTTAACCACCGTCCCTTCTGAAACTCTATTAGGGCGTAGTGAACCGATTTGGCTCATCGGATCTATGGTTTTAGCGATCGGCTTACTCTATGCCTCACACCAATTTTGGCGTTTTGCCCTTAAATTTTATACAAGCGCATCTAGCTAAAACCCATAAAGATCTAAGGCAAGCGATGCTTGCCTTAGATCTTTATGGGTTTTAATTTATCAAGCTTTTGATATGCTAATTAACAACTGACTGCAAATTTACAAACAACTATGCCTAGATCGCAACGTAATGACAACTTCGTCGATCAAACCTTTACCGTTATTGCCGACACGATTTTAAAACTCTTTCCTGCCAGTCAGAAAGAAAAAGAAGCTTTTGCTTACTATCGAGATGGCATGTCTGCCCAAGGTGATGGCGAATATGCTGAGGCATTAGCTAACTACGAGGAAGCGCTCAAGCTTGAAGAAAATTCCTACGATCGCAGTTACGTGTATTACAACATGGGCTTGATTCATGCTAGCAATGGCGATCATGACAAAGCTCTGGAATTTTATGAGCAGGCGATCGATCTGAATCCTCGGATGCCACAAGCACTCAACAACGTCGCCGTGATTTATCACCATAAAGGGGAAAATGCTCAAGATGAAGAGCAAGCAGAAGAATTCTTCAACGTTGCTGCCGAGCATTGGGTAAGAGCAATTCGTCTTGCACCTAACAACTATATCGAGGCGCAAAATTGGTTAAAAACGACAGGTAGAGCAGACATTAACCTCTTCTTCTAGAATTTAATACTGCCCAAATTTATATAAGTTTACATAGATATCATGATCGACAGAGAGCAAGTCCGCCACGTTGCCCACTTAGGGCGTTTACAGCTAACTGAGGCTGAAGAAATTTCTTTCACCAAACAATTAGATTCCATTTTGGACTATTTTCAACAGTTAAACGAACTCGATCCTTTCTTAGAAGGGGTCGAACCGACAACACGCGCTGTTAATACGGTCAATATTACCCGTCCCGATATCATGCAACCCTTTGGCGATCGCGAGATTTTACTCAATTGTGCGCCCGATCGCGAAGAGGAATTTTTCCGCGTACCGCAAATTATGGGTTAAACAAAACTAGCGATCGAGCTGATGGCGTAGAGCCGACGATAAATATCAAAACCATACAATTATGGATACTTCCGCCAACTTAGCCCCATCTATATCTAGTTTTAGTATCTTGTTAGCCGAAGATAATCCCGTTAATCAAAAGGTTGCACTTCGCGTGCTCAAACACTTGGGCTATCAAGCCGATGTGGTCGGGAATGGCAAAGAAGTTATCAAGGCGATCGCAGACAAATCCTACGATCTAATTTTTATGGATATTCAGATGCCTGAAATGGATGGGTTAGAGGCGACACAATATATTCGCTCTCAGGAAAAAGAGTCCCAACTTCCTCCCATTGCGATCGTGGCGATCACTGCCAATGCTACCCATGACGATCAATATACTTGTCGTAAAGCAGGCATGAATGACTATATTAGTAAACCAATTCAGATCGAAGAACTCAGAAAAATTTTGCAGAGATACGAGTCCCTCAAAAATGAAACAAGTACCTGAACCCCAGCAGACTCTCTCCATACTTGTTAACTCAAAAAAAGAAGTGACGGCGATAAGCGCCGTCACTTCTTTTTTTGAGGGTGGAATTTTTCTTATATCTAATTAAGCAACTTCAGCTTCTGCAACTTCTAAA
>CAIJEA010000042.1 GCA_903819605.1 uncultured cyanobacterium
CGTGTCATTAACGCCAAATTCACGATCATCATCGCCTTTAACAGCACCATCGAAGGATGGGCAAAAGCGATCGCCCAGGTCTATCCTGACAGCATCATTTACCAAAAAGAACGCGGCGAAATCAACGTAGATCGCAACCAACATAACTATCTCATTCTTAACTTCGAGAAATTTCAACAACCCTACTCCGCCGAACTTGTCGGCAACATCCTCAACCATCACCAGATCGATTTTGTCGTCATTGATGAAATCCAAAACGTCAAACAACGCGATCCCAATCCCAACAAAGAAAGCAAACGCCGTAGAACCCTTCACTCCCTACTCACCGAAGCATCCCGCCAAAATCCTGAACTCTGCGTCTTAGGCATGAGCGCCACACCCGTCATCAACAACCTCTACGAAGCCAAAGCACTGCTAGAAATGACCAGAGGCGAAAAATTTGACGAATTGAAAACCTTCAGCACGATCGCTAATGCCCTCGCCATGCACGAAAAACTTATGCTCTATGGCATCCGCTATCGTCCAAATTACAAGATTGCGATCGCCGAAAGCTTTCCCGAAATCTCAGGTGAACACCTGCGCCCCCAACTCATCGCCGCCATCAAAACCAGCCCCCTCGCTGTCGAGCAAGTTCTCCTCTCAGCCAAAATCGACACCATCATCGCCCATCTCAAAACAGGAACCCTCATCTATACCCACTATGTCGAAGGTATGGTCGAACCACTCCGCAAAGCGATCGCCGCCGCAGGTTACAAGGTGGGCTTATTCACGGGCGTAGAAGACACCAAGGAACGGGATTCCGCCAAACAGCAATTCATCGCCAGAGAAATCGACATTCTCATCGGTACGGCTCCCATCGGCACAGGCGTAGATGGACTGCAATATGTATGCGATCGCCTGATTATCGCCAGCCTCCCTTGGACTCATGCCGAATACGAACAACTAGTCGGGCGCATCTATCGCCAAAAATCATCCTTCGCCAAAGTAGAAGTCATCATTCCCCAAGTCATCCTCGATCATCAAGGCGATATCTGGTCATGGGATCGCCAATACCGATGGAGTCGCATCCAATGGAAAAAATCCCTCGCTGACACCGCGATCGATGGCGTAATTCCCAAGGGCGAACTCGCATCGGAAAAAGTCGTCCTCCAAAAAGCAGGAGAAGCGCTGCAAACATGGATCGATCGCGTCGAAAGTGGCGAAATCTATGAAATCAACCGAGAAGAATTGCGCGTCCCCTTACCCGAAGCGATCGCCAAAATCCTGCAACGCCGCTTTGGTGACTTCTCAGCGATGAACAACCGCTTCAATAATTCCTACAGCCAAACCACAGGCGATCGCCTCAAAGCCAACCCCGAAGAATGGTATCAATACCACCACCTCTATCGCGCCGCCCGTGAAACATGGCAGGAAATCCCCTACGAAAAAATCGCCGAAAAGCTTCAAAACTATACCAATCTCCAGATCGGTGACTTCGGTTGCGGTGAAGCCAAACTAGCCGAATTACTTCCCAATCATCAAGTCCATTCCTTCGACCACATCGCCATCAACGCCAAAGTACAAGCCTGTGATATCTCTCATACCCCTCTCCCAGAGGCAACCCTCGATGTCGCCATCTTTTCCCTATCCCTCATGGGTATAAACTATACCGACTATCTCCAAGAAGCCCATCGCACCCTCAAAGGCGGCGGCAGTTTATTGATAGCCGAAACCATCAGCCGATGGACAGACAAAAAGCAAGAATTGCTAGATTTGATCGCCAGTTTAGGATTCACAGTGGTTAAGGAGCAAGAAGGCGATCGCTTCCTTTACATCAACGCCACTAAGCCGCTCATTGCTGTAATTTGAATAGTCTTGATTTTAGCTATTAGTCAGGCGATCGCTAAACTTAGCATTTTGTTATCCTAACTACAGTGCAACATATGCACCAACCAAGATTTAATAGTAGCTAACTCACCAGTCAAGACCCACCGCAATGACCACAACGCCGATCGCCCCAAAAGTAACTACACCAACAACTTTACCATCCACGCTCATCAATCGCCCCGATGCACTCGGTCGGTTTGGCATTTTTGGCGGCAAATATGTCCCCGAAACTCTCATGAGCGCTCTTACTGAGCTAGAGACCGCATTTTATCATTACAAAAACGACTCAGATTTCAATAACGAATTAGACGGATATTTGCGAGACTATGTGGGCAGACCTAGCCCCCTATATTTCGCAGAGAGATTGACTCAGCATTACGGGACAGCCCAAATTTATCTAAAGCGCGAAGACCTAAACCACACGGGCGCACATAAAATCAACAATGCCTTAGCTCAAGTTCTGCTGGCAATCCGCATGGGCAAAAAGCGCGTGATTGCCGAAACAGGGGCAGGACAGCATGGTGTTGCGACCGCAACAGTCTGCGCCCGTTTTGGTCTGGAATGCGTGATTTATATGGGCGTACAAGACATGGAGCGTCAATCGCTCAATGTGTTTCGGATGAAGCTCATGGGGGCAGAAGTACGTCCTGTTGAAGCTGGTACTGGCACACTTAAGGACGCAACATCTGAGGCGATTCGCGACTGGGTAACTAATGTCGTTGATACCCATTACATTCTGGGTTCCGTAGCTGGACCTCATCCCTATCCTATGATTGTGCGTGATTTCCATGCTGTGATTGGCAAAGAAAGTCGTAGACAGAGCCAAGAGAAATGGGGCGGGTTGCCTGATATTCTGCTCGCTTGTGTAGGTGGTGGCTCCAATGCGATGGGCTTGTTCCATGAGTTTGTCGATGAGCCAACTGTGCGCTTAATCGGTGTGGAAGCAGCAGGCAAAGGCACAAACACAGAATTTCATGCCGCAACCTTGACCCTTGGTCGGGTTGGCGTATTGCATGGAGCCATGAGCTATCTATTACAAGATGAGCAAGGACAAGTACAAGAAGCCCATTCCATTAGTGCTGGATTGGACTATCCAGGCGTAGGACCTGAGCACAGCTATCTTAAGGATTTAGGTCGCGCTGAATATTACAGCGTCACCGATCGGGAAGCTCTAGATGCATTCCAACGCCTATCGCGTTTGGAAGGGATCATTCCCGCATTAGAAACATCCCATGCGATCGCCTATTTAGAAACTCTCTGTCCACAGCTCACAGCCGATCAGCGCATTATTATTAATTGCTCTGGACGTGGCGATAAGGATGTGAATACGGTGATTCAGTATTTAAACCTATAGAAAAGCCTAATAGTTTTTTGCTGCGCGTTGGACAGCACTTGGCACGGCAGAGAGCCTATACGTGACAAAATATGTCGTAGGTAATTGATTTTTATAGGATAATGCAATAATACTTGCAAAAATGAAGCTAAATCACCTCTAAATCGATCTCAGATCGATAAAAATATGGATATCAAGCTCATCAATATCGGCTTTGGCAATATTGTTTCGGCAAACAGAGTTGTAGCGATCGTTAGCCCTGAATCTGCTCCTATTAAGCGTATCATTAGCGATGCTCGCGAACATGGCAAGTTGGTTGATGCTACCTATGGTAGAAGGACTAGAGCTGTCATTGTCACCGACTCCAGTCACGTTGTTTTATCCGCAATTCAGCCTGAAACTGTCGCTAACCGTTTTGTCATTAGCAAAGAAGGCGCTACAGATTAAACAACATTTTAAAATCCTTGCTAAGCAAGGATTTTAAAATGTTCTGTGGATTTTGTTAAGATGCGTAGCGCTATCAACTTTATAGGAACTTACGAAAACTTGAGTGAAGGTAAACTAATAGTCGTAACGGGACCGAGTGGCGTTGGTAAAGGAACTCTGCTCCAGAAACTACTTGACCGCTATCCCGATCGCATTCTATTTTCGATCTCTGCCACGACCCGATCGCCTCGTACAGGTGAAGAACATGGCAGAGAATATTTTTTTTGGAGCCGTGCTGAGTTTGAACAAAAGCGCGATGCAGGTGAATTCCTAGAATGGGCTGAGTATGCAGGAAATCTCTACGGTACGCCACGCCAAGCAATTGATGCAGCGATCGCCTTGGGGCAGATTGTTCTGTTAGAAATTGAGCTAGAAGGGGCAAGACAAGTAGCTAGTTCTTTCCCTAGTGCGAAGAGAATTTTTATAGCCCCACCTTCAATGGAAGTTTTAGAAAGTCGATTGCGCCAACGCAGCACCGATAGTGACGAACAGATCGTCAAGCGTTTACATCATGCTGAACGGGAAGTCGCCGCAGCTAATGAGTTTGATGTCATTATCATCAATGAAGACTTAGAAATAGCCATCCAACAATTAGAAAAAGCCATGTTTTCTGATTAGAATATGTGTGCTGGTTAGTCCTTTGGAACGCGCAGTAAAATAAAGAGCCCATTTTTTGTGGC
>CAIJEA010000043.1 GCA_903819605.1 uncultured cyanobacterium
ATTTTCTCAAGATGGAGAAGATATAGTTATAGCAGAGATTTTTAAAGATAAACCAGAGGGATTTTATGTGGATGTGGGTGCGTATCATCCTCAAAGATTTTCCAATACATATTATTTTTATTTGAAAGGGTGGAAAGGAATTAATATTGATGCAATGCCAGATAGTATGAAAAGATTTAAAACCTTACGTTCTAGGGATATTAATTTAGAAATTCCTATATATAGTAAATCAAATATATTGACTTACTATGTGTTTGATGAATCGGCATTAAATAGCTTTTCTTTACCTTTATCAGAGCAACGTGTAAGTGAAACTAATTATAAAATAGTGTCTCAAACTCAATTATCCACTCAGACGTTAGCTAAAGTGCTAGATGATTATCTTCCCAATGGTCAATCGATAGACTTCTTGAGTATTGATGTTGAGGGACTGGATTATGAAGTGTTAATTTCAAATAATTGGAATAAATATAAACCTAATGTAATTCTAGTAGAAGACTTAGAAGTTAGCTCTTTAGCAAATCTTAATGAATCTAAAATATGCCTCTTCTTACAAGAGAAAGGTTATATACCGATTGCTAAAACAATGAGAACATTAATATTTAAATTAGAGATTAGTTGAGAAATTGTTTTCTGCTTGATAGTTCTCAATATAATAAATTAGTGAGAATATAATATGTGCAAAACACCTATAGCCTTTTTGATTTTCCGCCGTCCCGATCTTACTTCTCAGGTGTTTGAATCAATCCGTGAAGTAAAACCCAAAAAACTTCTAGTGATCGCTGATGGACCACGTAATGAATCGGAGGCAGTTTTATGCCACCAGACTCGCGCTGTTATAGAGACAGTTGACTGGGATTGTGAGGTACTTAAAAATTATTCGGAAGAGAATCTTGGCTGTCGTAAAAGAATAAGTAGTGGATTAGATTGGGTATTCGCACAAGTTGATGAAGCAATTGTTTTAGAAGATGATTGTTTACCACATCCTTCATTTTTCAACTTTTGTGAACAGTTACTGGAATATTATCGAGAAGATCAACGAGTTTGGTGTATTAGTGGTAATAACTTTCAAGATGAGCAGTGGCGTGGGGATGGTAGCTATTACTTCTCTAACTACAATCATTGTTGGGGTTGGGCAAGTTGGCGGCGAGCATGGCAAAACTATGACCATAATTTAACTAATTGGCAAAAAATTAGGGATAATAATTATCTAAGAAGTATTTTAGATAGTGACTTAGAAATAAAATATTGGCAGAATATATTTGAAGATCTATATGTTACAGGTAAGCCAAATTCTTGGGCTTATCCTTGGACTTTTACCTGTTGGCAAAACAGTGGATTAACTATATTGCCTAATGTTAACTTAGTGTCAAATATTGGATTTCGTGCTGATGGAACTCATACACTAGTAGATTCTGGATTGGCTGATTTGCCTTCTAAGGATATTGGTAATATTTGTCATCCATCTTTTTTAGTCCGCGATCGCTTTGCCGATGAATATACATTTGATAATCATTTCGACGGCAAATCAATGAGAGAGGCAAATACTTTTTCTGGCAAACTTCGATCTCATCTTTCAGCGACTAAGCGAAGAATAATTCGGTTGTTTACCGATCCAGTTGGTCTTTTTTCTTCAATGTTTCAAAAAATTACGTCAAATATTTAATTGTTTTTTATGACAATCAGTCCTTTAACTAATTCTCAAGATGTAACTCTACTGAAAAGCATCAATTCTGATTCATTAATTTTAGAATGGAAAAATGGTTTTAATATAGATATTAGTAAAGACTTAAAACAACATAAATCAATTAATTTATATCAATGTAATGAGAGTAAATTAAGATTTTTCTTGCCTCTTGATGTTGCGGGTTCAGACAGTCTATATGAACAACTAGAGGAAAAGTGTGACTGGTATTATATGCCTCGCAAATGGGAACATGATATTGCTATTAAAGATTTAAAGGACTGTAGCGAAGTTCTGGAGGTGGGATGTGGAAGAGGAGATTTTGTAAGCCGCATTCATAAAGAAATAGGAGCAAATGCACAAGGATTAGAATTGAATAAAAATGCAGTTGCGTATGCACAAAATGTCGGTATACCAGTTACGGATAAAAATATTCATGAATTGGCAGAAGAAAGTCCTCATTCATTTAATGCAATTTGCACTTTTCAAGTCTTAGAACATATTCCTGAATTTAAAAATTTTCTTGCATCTCTAATTCAGTTGTTAAAGACAGATGGAAAGCTCATTATTTCAGTGCCAAATTACCTATCATTTACTAGATATTGTAATAATGATTTGCTTAATCAACCACCACACCACATGACTCAATGGAGTATTGATACTTTTCGATTTCTGACTCAGCTTTTTCCTATACAACTCGAAAGTTATCATTACGAACCCTTAGCTGAATATCACGTTGAATGGTATCTGGATATTCAAATGTCACGATTACCAAGGTTCGGATTATTAACCCGTATCTTAAATAAAGGAGTTCAATTTTTGATCAAGCCATTACTCAAAAAGAGTCATTTTTTGAGAAAGTTTATCACAGGACATACTATATATGTATGTTTTAGTAAGTCATTTTAGAAATGCAATCAATTTATATGTTAACCAATCTGATATTGCTGGCGAAAAGGAAATTATCATCATTACGAGATTAACTGATTAAATAAAGAAATTATACGAACATGACTATAGCCAATGGGCAGAAACTATGGCTGATTTACTTATGTCATTTAAGCAAATAACATGAAAATATTACACATTAATCAATCTGATATTAGTGGTGGTGCAGCGATCGCAGGTTATAGACTACATCAAGGACTACTAAATCAAAATATAGATTC
>CAIJEA010000044.1 GCA_903819605.1 uncultured cyanobacterium
CCCCCCCCCAACTCTCTTATGGGTTTTGCTGTGGCTATAGCTATAATTGTTATACTAACTAATCAATTAAGCAAGTTTTCGTAAATGATTGATCGCAGAGTTTCTTTATCAAAAAAGTTCTTAAACTGGGCGGTAACAATCGGTTCGATATTAGTATGTACTCTGGCAATGTATACAAGATTTCCAGGGATGACGTTAATGGGAATTGCGCCAAATTGGTTGCTAATTTGGCTAGTAACATGGAGTGTCAACCGCCCTGTCTTCCTATCCGTAATGGCAGGAATTGCCCTTGGACTGTTACAGGATAGTATGACATTTGCTGATATTAAGTTAACTCCTACTCACACATTAGGTTTAGCGATCACAGGAGGGATAACTGCACTGTTACAGAAACAGCGCTATATCCAAGAAGATTTTATTTCGATCGCCTTGATTGTATTTGGGATGGCAGTAATTGTTGAAACAATGCACGCAGTTCAACTAACATTTATGGGGGCGGGAATGGATAATGTTTGGACTTTACAACAACGAATTGCCCTCAGTTCAGCTATTTTGAGTAGTTTATGGTCACCTGCAATTTACTTTCCTCTCAGCCGTTGGTGGCGATCGCTTGAAAGACAAGAAGATTAGGGCACTGGTCAGTTAAATCGTGAGGGAATGAAAGCCTCGTGATAGTAAGTCCAGCATGGAAAGCGGTCGATGATACAGCCCGATCTCCATAGCAGGGGTCTTGTTCCTACCTAAGCCCACATGAGGGCTGACCCAATTGTGAACTAAGCGTTGCACCGTGACTGCTCGTTGCAATCCCTCAGTATTCTTAGCATACAGGTTTTGTCTGCGACGATAAGCGCTACACCTTCTTCTCAAAGCACTGTTATAGCGGTTTTCAAATGAGTGCTTACTCATTTGAAAACAAAAAATCAATCTCAGTAAGGTTTTTGAGTTTTCATTTTGCCGTAGGCAAAATGAAAATCGCTATATTTGCTTGTAATTGGTCTGAACCTCACTCCTGTTGCGAATCGCGGTATAGGGATGCTCTGGTTTTACCCATGCCACCCGACGGTTTTCTTGTGAGCCCTTGATTTTGATGGCAACTTCCAAGCCATGTCTCCATACCTTGCGATGTCCATACGCACGACTTACTGCGGTAGATTTGAGGTATACACTTGCGAGTTGCCATAGTTGTTGGGCATAACGCCTTTCGCCATCGGTAAACCAAAGGATACGACACTCACTGGTGTTCTCAGTCTTGACATTGGCGTTCATGTCCTTTTGCTAAATCTCTTGCCGCATCCTTTACATAAATAGTTCTGGATCGCTTTACCATCTTAGTGGTGATGTTTGCCGTTTTTGATTGTCTTTTGGCTCTAGTAGTGCGGGCATTTCATAGCTTTCTCCTTTCCTCGGTATCTCTTTTCTCATACCACTAATTCAATGACCAGTGCCTAAACTACAAACCTGAATAGAGAATTATCTTTATCTTGCTTCTCATAAAATACAAAAAGTTTAGCAATCTAGAGTTATAGCTATAGCTTATGAGTGATGCTTCGCTGTTGCTACCCGAACATCTTTACCATCACTATAAAAAACTATAGCTTTTTTTTTAACCTATCTGTTGCATGTTATGAAGGATAATCGAATTTTATAACGTCAATAAATTCATGTCTGTTCGAGTTCGCATAGCACCAAGTCCAACGGGTAACCTGCATATAGGCACAGCCCGTACTGCCGTATTTAACTGGCTGTATGCCCGTCATCACAAGGGGACATTTATTCTTAGAGTCGAAGATACCGATCGCGAACGGTCTAAGGAAGAATATACCCATAATATTTTGGAAGGCTTGGCATGGTTGGGAATCGATTTTGATGAAGGACCATTTTTTCAAACACAACGTAGCGATCGCTATATTGCCACAGTAGAAAAGCTATTAGCTGAAAAAAAAGCTTACTTTTGCTACAGTACCGAAGCTGAGCTGGAAGCAATGCGGGAGACGCAAAAAGCAAACAAGCAAGCTCCACGTTATGACAATCGCCATCGCAACTTGACTGACGAGCAGCGTCAAGCCTTCGCGGATGAAGGTCGCCGTCCAGTTATTCGCTTTATCATCGAAGAGCCACGCACGGTAACGTGGAATGACCTTGTAAGGGGTAATGTGTCTTGGAGCAGTAGCGATCTGGGTGGTGATATGGTAATTGCCCGTGTCGATGAACAGGGCAACATTGGCTTGCCGCTGTATAACTTTGCGGTAGTAGTTGATGATATTGATATGGAGATCACCCAAGTAATTCGCGGTGAAGATCATATTGCGAATACAGCTAAACAGATTTTAATTTATGAAGCATTAGTGGCAAAACCACCACAGTTTGGGCATACACCTCTCATTCTCAATCAGCAAGGTGCAAAAATTTCTAAGCGCGATGGAGCTACCTCGGTTTGGGAATTCCGAAATATGGGCTATATTCCCGAAGCCTTTAATAACTATATGGCGCTACTTGGCTGGTCACCCTCCGATGGAAAAGAACTATTTAGTTTGCAAGAAGCTTCGCAAATTTTTAGCTTTGATCGCGTTAATAAAGCAGGTGCGAAGTTTGATTGGGATAAATTGAATTGGATTAATAGCCAATATTTACATTCGTTACCGACTGAAGATGTTTGCGATCGCCTGATTCCATTTCTTAAGGAAGCTGGCTATGATTTGGAATCCGTGGATCGTCAATGGTTGCTTGACCTAACTAAACTTATTTCCCCAAGTTTAACTTTACTGACCGATGCGGCTACAATTAGCAAGTTCTTCTTCATAGAGTTTGACAGCTATACTGATGATGCGAAGGCAACTCTTCAAGGTGATGCGATCGCAGGCATTATTAAGGCTTTGATCGAAGCTCTAAATGAAACCCCAGATCTAGATGCTGATAGTGCGGGCGAAGTGATTAAGACCGTAATGAAATCCCAAGGAGTTAAAAAAGGTGTTGTAATGAAATCTCTACGAGCAGCACTCACAGGCGATCTGCATGGGCCTGAGATTTTACCAACTTTTGTATTGCTCCATCGTCAAGGGATAGCACTAAAACGTTTGCAAAGAGCAGTCACGGCTTCATAGAATAATATTGCTAGACCTAAATCTAAAGCATAAAGGAAGGTGGAGCAAAGTGCCGCCATCTTCCTTTATGTTTTGGCTAGCATTACTTACAGCGCTTTACGCTCTAACCAAAACCAATAAATTCTAGAAAAGCGTTGCTTTGCAACGCTTTTCTAGAATTTATTGGACTTACGCAAAAGAACGA
>CAIJEA010000045.1 GCA_903819605.1 uncultured cyanobacterium
CGATTATTCAGGAATTATTAGCAGATGTGACCAAGGGCAATCGTGTTTTTGTGGCGACGGATAGTAAATCCAGTAGTAAGGCGATCGCTAAGTTGGTTGAGAAAATTAAGGCAATTCGTCCCAAGATTAGGGTCTTGCTTTTTAATTCTGATACAAGTGGCGGTCGGCATGAAACGGACTTTATGAGCAATATCAATAAGCGGGTGTTCAACTACGATGTGATCATTGCCACTCCTTCAATGAGTACGGGTGTTTCGATTGAGGTCAAGCGCTTTCATAAGGTCTATGGTTTGTTCTATGGTACGGTCACGGATGCTGATGCGAGTCAAGCTTTGTCTCGAGTCAGGGATAATGTCCCGCGTACTGTTTGGTGTGCTGAGCGTGGTATTAATTTCTGCAAAATCGATCGTTCTTCTTCTCCGATTCATCTCAAAAATACTCTCAGGAATCGCTGGGATCGCGAGGTTAGTCTGATTCGTGCGGGCTTAGGGGATTCGTTACTACCTATCGTGGATCATGCTTCTCTAGACAATCCTCACATTGACCTTTGGGCAAGCGTTGAGGCGAGAACCAATGCAGCGATGTGGGCTTTGCGAGACTATTTACTCGAACGCCTTGTGTTTGAGGGCAATCAAGTTACGGTCGTGACGATCGGTAATGATGATTCTGGCAAGTCGATTAAAGAGGCTCTAGCTCAGACGAGGCAGGAGCGTTACCAAGCTGTCTCTAGGGCAAAAATCCTATCTCCCTCCGAACAGAAAAAATTAATCTCAAATGAGTCTCAGTCGTATCAAGATTTATTGGATCTCGAAAAAACTGCGATCGCCAAGTTTTATTGTCTTGATACTGTATCTCCCGAACTGGTGGAATACGATCGCGATGGGCAACGTCGCTCGGAGATTCTCAAACTGGAAGCTTTGTTTCAATCAGATCTTGCCATTGATGCTGATGTTCGTGCTTTTGATCGTCAAGCGAAGTTTGGTATGGGTGTTTTCCTGCCAGATCAGCCTTGTCATGAATTGGGACGCTATATCAGATCGGGTTTAGGCTTGAAGGAGTTACTGAATCCTGATGTTCAATACACTGACTCAGATCTGGAAAACTTGGGTAGTCTTTGTCGGCAGTTTGCTAAGGATATCAAAAGGTACTTGGGCTTCAATGTCCCTCAAGATGCCACCAATATTTGGATTTTTCGCATTCTCTGCAATCAGCTTGGTGTCAAAATCTGTTCTAAGCGCATTCATGGCGATGAGGGCATGATTAATGTTTGTTGGCTTGATGCTGAGGCTTGGCATCAGTTACTAGCAATTCTCGAAAGACGCTCCCTCTCTCGGCAGCAGGTAACAGCCCCTCAACCTGTTTCTTGCGATCGCCCCCCCCTTATAACAAATGATTGTGAGGGGGCGATCGCTAAGGGCAAGTTTGTAGTTTGGACTAGGTTTATTGCCAAAGTCACTTATCTGCGCCATTTACTCACATCTGATATTTCCCCTTATCACCCTCTATACAAGCTCCAAAACCATTTATCAGTTCTATTTTTCAATTTCCAATCCATGTTCACTCAAAGATTGTTCCTGCCTTGCTCTCAGGCAAGCCCTTAATTTCGCAATTATTGGACAAATCAGACTTTTTTGTGGAAATATATCATATAAAAATCAGTCATTTTAGGGAGATTTATCATCTCTAAGGTTTGAGGTGGGGCAATCCTTGTTTGGAAATTTTATAATGGAGTCCTATGTGGGTACATTAACCGATATTTTCGTCGCTCAAAAAGAGCAACGATTTGATTTTCTGCGTGAAAACTTTTCTCGGATTTTTTATAAGTATCATCAAGATCGGTTTGCGATTAAGCAGATGCAACTAAAACCTTTTACTACCTTTCTTGACTCTCAGCTTTCTAAGCCGATCGATATCAATGTCACAGCTCAGTTTATCAAGCAACATCGTGCTGATGCTCAATCCTTCGTCTCTACCGCTATTAGCGAAGTTGGGAAGTTTAACAATGTTCAACTTCTAGGTGGGGTTTCGCCTCGTTCAGCTAATCTTGTGCGGGATTTATTCGCTGATGAGGATTCCTTGATCGTTAGTATCAGTGAGGATATTGTCATCGAAATTATTGATTTTCTCTGCTCAGATCCTCACTATCCAATCCTTTGTGATATTTGCTTCCCCTGCACTAGTCAAGTGATTGTGGCAGCTCGTAAAAAACGAATTCCTGTATCAGTAAGAGTAATCAGACCGCCTCTTAATTTCAAATTCAATCGCCATCGCATTATTGCTTGCGCTAACTGGGACGTACTCGTGCAATATGCTAGTGCTGATGCGATCCTTAAACTATGCAGTATTCCTTGGTTAGATGAAATTCCTTCCTTCGGCTAGATTAGCTATAGTTCTGAATAGGAAAGGATCTGCGGCGCTTCGCGCCGCAGATCGCTTCTTGGGTTTTAGTCTGTACTAGCTATCTCTTGCTTTCCTATACCAGATTTGCTCACCTATGAAAGAAACAAGGAGTCCGCACTGCTCTTGATTGGATTAGTTCGGACTCCTTGTTTCTCTATTCGGGCTTAGCTTGCAGATATTGTTTGGGCTTGCCAATCACTGCGGCTATTTCTTCGGGGGTATTGAATCTAGACCATGCACCGCCATGTTTGCAGTTTACATAGGTAGCAAAACGGGTCAGGGTTCCGCTTAGTAAGCGTAGTAGCATATCCAATGCTTCATCGGCTATACGGTGATTGATGGACATTGACTGAGCATTGGCGATCGCTGATTCTTCACAGGATAGTACTTTCTGTGTTGGCTCTTGCGCCACCAGCAGATCTGGATGTTGCAGGGCTGGTGATGGCAGGGCTGTACAAAATGTGGGTACATGAAAGGCTCCTTTCATACTTTCCACTGTATCTCTAGATCCGAGTAGTACTTGTCCCGAATCGTAATGATTGCCGCAGTCTACCCAGAATGTTGTTTTCCCATTTTCTAAAACTTTGGCAATTTCAGCTCTGGCTTCGGGATTGTCCACGGCTCCGATGCAGATAGTTAGATGTTTCCAGCGCGAACTTGCCATGTCTGCTCTAAATGATGATGTAATGGCACTGATTTCGATTCCCCATTGCAATCCATACCTTGCCGCAAGGACGGATGCTTTGGTTAAGCCAAGGTCGCTGGGAATAAAGTTTTGGCGAGGAATGTTTGTTGCTTCTACCCGATCTGGGTCGATGAAAGTAACTGATACCTTTTTCCCGACCTGTTTTTGTAAATAGGCGATGC
>CAIJEA010000046.1 GCA_903819605.1 uncultured cyanobacterium
AGACTCATGGTATTCAATAATCTCGTTTAGGCGATCGCCTGTCGTAAAGCGCACCACTTGAATCGCCGCAGGGATGACAAATCCATTCACCTTAATAAATTCCAAATGAATCATCACTTCATCGCCAAAATGCTCATACATTTGTTGGACAAGTTCTAATTGGGGATCGTTGAGAAATAGGCTTTGGAGATAGGTAAGCGTTGGGTCGGCAGCACGAGCATGGAGTGTGGTGTGATTCCAAGTAAATTCGATGAGGCTGATGCCTTTACCTGCGTCCTGAGCATTTTTCTCATAGCAAATCTCACCCTTAAATTCTTGAACTAGGCTGAGAAAAGGCTCGCGATCGCTTTCGGCAACTAGGACGAAAACACAATGGGAATCTGTGGGAATATAGCTCTGTAAGGCGGTGAAATAATTAGAAATGGGAGCTGCTTGAACGCATATCAACTTTTTAATAATGCCATCGCTATTACCGAGAGCTTGACCGAATCTTGCCGCAGTCATGAAGTCGGAGAAACTGACTACAAATTCCGACCATCCATAGGCAGGGGCTAAGGGAACTTCTAATTCCGTAATAATGCCATTTGTGCCATAGGCGTGAGCGACTTTTTGGACATCATCGCCACGCAATTTAATTATTCGTGGTTCGTCTTCAAGCGTTACTACACGCACTGCTCTCAAGTTACCGCGATCGCGCAATTGTCCATACAAAACCGATCCAATCCCACCGCTTCCTCCAGCGATAAATCCCCCGACGGTAGCACTTCTAAAGGTGGATGGAATCATACGTGATTCCCAACCAATTTCTTGGGCTTTTTTATCGAGTGTTATCATTTTTACGCCTGTTTCCACACAAGCCGATCCTGCTCTAATCCATCTAATTTCTTGCAGTCGAGCAGTCTCTAAAATCACACCGCCTTGAAGTGGAGTACATTGTCCATAGTTGCCCGTACCACTACCGCGTACCGTGAGGGGGACTTTGTATTTCACACAGGCTTTTGCAATTCTCAGTACTTCGCTTTCGTTGGTAGGACGGACTACGACATCGCCAACTTTGCCAGCCAGTAGTGGAACGAGGACTGGACTAAAGTGGGCATAATCTTCCGACAGTTTCGCAACCTGAACGGGATTAGTAATTACCTCAAGCCCCGATAACTCTTCTAATAAATTTTCTAAAGATATTTGCATATTTGCCTTTTTTGCTATCCCACTATTCTAAGCCTAGCAAAACTCAGCATACATAGCGATCGCTCTAATGATCTCAACAAATGACGATCGCAAATTACTTCAAGAAATGGAACTAGTTGCCGATTCAATAGAGAGATTTCTACTAATTACTCTGCATTGGCATCTTCCATAAATAGACGCATCGCCATAATTGCGAATAATGCAGCGGCGATCGCCTTGAGTAATCTGGTTGGCAAAAATACTGAAATACTGTCACCGAGAAATACACCGATCGCACTTGCTAGTAATAGGGCGCTAGCGGAGCCGATAAAAACAAATTTAGGTGCTTTTGAGCTACCACTTATACTCAGAGTTGCTAATTGGCTTTTGTCGCCCAACTCTGATAAAAAAATCGTACCGAAACTCAGAAATAATAATTGCCAGTCCATAGGTTTAAGCGATCGCGTCCCACAATAAACTAATCGAAAGAATCAGAAAACTTAAGCCTGCTAGGGTGTTTAACAAACTTGGTGAAAATGTTTTGGCAAGCCATTTACCTGCGATTACGCCTAATAGACTAGTTGAGACTAAGGCGATCGCTGCACCTCCGAACACGATCCAAGGTTGATGCGATTGCGCGGAAATCATTAAGGTGGTTAGCTGTGTCTTATCACCTATTTCGGCAAGAAATACGGTAATAAAAGTAGTACTAGCAATTTGCCAATGCTTAGATTTCGTCTCAGATTCATTGGTTGATGCTGGTTGCAGTTGGTTTTGAGACTGCTCTTGGGGAGTTGATTCAGACTTTACAGGCATCATTTCAATCTTTTCATAATCCTTTCATAGTCTATACCCACTTGAAATAAAAGAAAACCCCATACATTTTTGAATTATTTGTGAGATGTATGGCAGTAGCGAGTTATGTTAAAAAGCAAAACCCAGAAGAGAGTTGCGGCGCTACTCTCTTCTGGGTTTTGCTTTTTAGTAACGTTATTTAGTAATAATTTGGTTGCGATCGCTATCTCTCCAAGGGGTCTCTGCAAAACTGATGGTTGGTAATTTAGGCAGTCCCCATTTAGCAACTAACGTTTGGAGTACGCGATCTTGAGAGCGATGAAAGTCATCGATATTACCTTCACCACGATTGACGATCGCGAACCAAATCGCTCCATGTTGTTGTGTTTGAACTATCCCCGCTAGAGCGCTAACATCGGATAAAGTTCCCGTCTTGACAATCGCACCTCTAGGTATTTTGCGCCCCTCGATCGTGCCACAGTTACAATCGCTAGTTGGGAAAAGATCGGCAAGGGTTAGTCCTTCAACTTGAGCGCGATTATGTACTGCCATAAGAATGGCAACAATTGCCCTAGGTGAGATTTGATTAGCTTGTCCCAGTCCTGAACCATTAATTAACCTAACTTCTGTGATTGGTATATCTGCGGCATTAGCCGCGATCGCCGCAACTTGACCACCCAATTGCGAAGCCAACATTTCTGCCATCTCGTTATTGCTGAAAGTATTCATGCGTTTGAGGATCTGCCAGAGTGGCAATGAGCTATGCATGACTAATAATCTGCGGCTCGCAATGTTAGGGATATTGACCGCTGACAGGTTCGGCGCAATCCTGACATTGCCAAGAACTACAAGTTGCGGTTTAGGGGTTCCCCAAGGCATCGTGGCATATTGCTGAGCAACCTCACCTTCCCATCGACTACTATCAAAGGCTAGGCGTAAGAAGTTGGCTGATTCTTGCAGGTTTGTTTCAAAGTTCATTGCGAACTTGCCTGTAACGATCAGATTACCTTGGATGCGTTTGATCCCAAGCTGATTGAGTTTATTGCCGAGGGCGATCGCCTCCTCCCACACAAAAAATGGATCGCCGCCGCCTTCAATAATCAAATCACCCTTGAGAGTATCCCCAACGATATTTCCCGTCGCGTAGATATTCGTTACAAACCGATAGTTTGAACCCCATGTCTGCAAAGATGCCAATGTGGTGGCGATTTTGGTTAGCGATGCGGCTGGCAATGGACGACTTGCTAAATTTCCTGAAGCTATCGCCCCATCATGGGACTGAATCCATACGCCTTGATCGGGGCTTGCCACGCCTATTTGTTTAATGTCAGTGAGCATGGCGGCGATCGCCTGTTTGGCAACAGGATCGGGCATCGTGTTAGCTAGAGATTCTGATGCTAAAACTGGACGAGTGGCATAGCTCATCAGCGATCGGGGGACTGTGGCGACCGTACGACCGTCGAGAGCTTGGGTCGAAACCGATAATAGTAAAGCGCCAACTAGACTCCACATAGCCATAAAGAAACTCACAACTAGATTTATGCGTACTAATCATATCCTCACCCTTAGCTCCTCTAACTTGTGTAAGGGGAACTACAAAAGTATCTAACGTCCCTTCTTTCAAAGTGAAAATAGGTAAGGGTTCTGCGATTTAATAAAGAGCCCATTTTTTGTGGCGCGGCTCC
>CAIJEA010000047.1 GCA_903819605.1 uncultured cyanobacterium
GTTCCGAGCATCTCTGGCACATTACCCAGATGGCACGTTGGGGTGATGTTCCCTTCCCTCGCAACTGGGTAGAAGTTCTCGAAAAAACCTGTCGGGTTGGAGTTTTCAGTACCGCAGCGCGTGAGCTTGGGTTAACCGATATCACTTACAGCCGCAATGCGATTCAACTCTTTGACGACATTCCCTTTAATGCAGAAGATCCGATCGCCTATCTCAATCAGCTAGAGATTAAGCGCAACATCACGATGGCTGAGATTGGCATGGATTCTATGCGAATGGTTGCTTAACCTCCCAACTGTAGAGGCAATTCATGAATTGCCTCTACAGTTATACAAGAATTTTTATAAATTGAGTGCAAGAAAGAGTAAGAAAATGACACAAACAACCCTTAATCCCACACAGATCGCTACAATTCCCCCTCAAGAATCCTTCCTTCGCATTGAAAACGTTTCCAAAATTTATCCTACCCCTAACAACGGACAATATGTAGTCCTAGAAAATGTAAATCTTCATGTCCAAGAAGGCGAATTTATTTGCTTAATCGGTCACTCTGGCTGCGGTAAATCGACACTCTTAAACATGGTTGGCGGATTCTCCAAGCCATCAATTGGGGAAGTTAAGGTTAATGGCAAATTAATTACGAAACCAGGTCCCGATCGCATGGTCGTATTTCAAGGCTATGCCCTCTTACCTTGGCTAACGGTTTATGAAAATGTCATGATTGCTGTTGACTCAGTAAATCCCAAACTATCAAAGAGCGAGAAAAATGATATTGTCCGCCATCACCTCGCAATGGTAGGACTGAGCGAAGCCGCTGAGAAAAAGCCAACCCAAATTTCAGGTGGGATGAAGCAGCGTGTCTCCATTGCCCGTGCTCTAGCTATCCGTCCTGAAGTTCTCATTCTCGATGAACCCTTCGGCGCTTTGGATGCAATTACCAAAGAGGAACTACAAGAGGAACTATTGCAAATCTGGACAGAACATCGTTGTACCGTATTAATGATTACCCACGATATCGACGAGGCTTTATTCCTAGCCGATCGCCTCGTCATGATGACCAATGGACCTGCCGCTAATATTGGCGAAATTATGAGGATTCCTTTCCCTCGCCCACGAGATCGCGCTCAAATCATGGAAGATCCCTTATACTACGATCTTAGAAATACAGCTCTAGACTTCTTATATAATCGCTTTGCCCATGACGAGTAGTGAAGCCCTCACCCCTGCCTCCTCTCCCAGTGGGAGAGGGGAACAAAATAATTGGATAGATTTTACCGATCGCCTTGCAGTAATTGCCACAATGCATCGCAAGGAGTTAGCGATCGCCCCAATCTTACAAACATCTTTAGGAGTCAAAATTACAGTTCCTCAAGATTTTGATAGCGACTTGTTTGGCACATTTACTCGCGATATTGATCGCCCTGCTAATCAGGTTGAAACCGCAAAACTTAAGGCTGAGAAAGCCTTAGACTTAATCGATGCTGATATTGCGATTGCTAGTGAAGGTAGTTTTTTTCCCCATCCACTGTTAGGAATTGCCTACAATCGCGAAATTGTATTACTGCTAGATCGCAAAAATAATTTTACAGTTTACGGAGAATCTCTATCTACAGAAACCAATTTTCGACATCAAGTAGTTTTTAGCTATGAGCAAGCCTACGAATTTGCCCTCAAAATTGGCTTTCCCGATCATGCGATCGTGGTAATGCCAGACTCTAAAACTTCAGCAAAGGAGGCAATTTATAAGGGAATTACATCTGAGGATAGGCTTCAAGATTTGGTGAATGAGCTATTACAGCGATCGCCTCAAATCCATGTTGAAACTGATATGCGAGCGCTCTACAATCCGACTCGTATGGAAAACATTGCCAAAGCAACGAAAGATTTAGTTCGCAAACTACAACAGTTCTGCCCAAACTGCAATTTTGTAAATTTCGATGTCGTGGAACGTTTACAAGGATTGCCCTGTGAGCTATGTAGCTTTCCTACACAAGTTACTCGTTCTAATTTATATCGATGCGATCGCTGTCAGTTTCAGCAGGAGATAATATTTCCTAATGGGATTAAAACTGCCGATCCTATGTACTGTTCCTATTGCAATCCTTAGTGCCCGAACAATTTTATTCTAATAATTTCAGGACTTACGCAAAAAACGACTTGCAACCCATATTTCATAGTAGGGGCAATTCATGAATTGCCCCTACTATGCATTCTTTTGCGTACGTCCTAGCTTTTATAGCTGTCGCCAAGATCGGGACATAAAACCCAAAAGAGAGATGCAGCGCGAAGCGCCGCATCTCTCTTTTGGGTTTTAATTTTGTTCTAATATGACTGGCGACAGCTATATTAAAGATTTGTACTGAAATTTCATCCAATTAATGATTGATTTCCGTACCTACTTATAGAAATCCAGAATTTTAAAACCCTATGAATATGTTTCAGCGCAACTTTTATATTTTGTGTAGTATTGTCGGTAGCCTAGCGATCGTCACTTTTTCTCTAAATTCTATTTCTACGGTAAAGGCAATTAACACTGAACCTCAAGAACATCCAAGTACTTCTATCTCTACTCCAACTATCAATGAGAAAGGAAAGATGACAGCCGTTTTTGCTGGAGGATGTTTTTGGGGAATGGAGGCTGTATTTGAACATCTAAAAGGCGTTTCTAATGTAGTTTCTGGCTATTCTGGAGGAACAGCCAAAACAGCTCATTATGAAATTGTCAGCAATGGTCAAACAGGACATGCTGAATCTATCCAAATCACTTTTGACCCTTCTCAAATCTCCTACGAACAACTTCTTAATGTCTATTTTAAAGTAGCGCATGACCCAACTGAGTTAAATCGACAAGGGCCAGATAGTGGTACACAATATCGCTCAGCAATATTTTTTACGAATAATGAGCAAAAGAAAATTGCCGAATCATATATTGCTAGCCTTAATAAGAACAAAGTTTTTGCAAGTCCTGTAGTGACGCAGCTAGTTCCTTTACAAGCTTTTTACCCTGCCGAAGATTACCATCAAGACTTCATCGCGCATAACCCCGACTATCCCTATGTTGTTGTTAACGATCTCCCAAAACTCGTACAGTTACAAAAACAGTTTCCAGAACTATACAAAAAATAATTCCAACTTGTTGATACGCTGAGCGTAGCCGAATCCTACTGAATCTCACGATCGCTATGCAAGAATTATGGTGCTTTGCGCCGCAACTATTAGATATATCGATTACAAGAAACACTTTAAAAGCGTTGCTTTTAGAGTGTTTCTTGGTTTGGCGTTTTGCGCTGTATCTATAAATCTCGGTGTGTGAAAGATTTAGCATTTGTCCCTGTGTAATCAGCGACGATATGTCCATCTCCCACAAGACGATATTTGTAGGTGACAAGCCCTTCTAAACCAACAGGTCCACGAGGAGGCATTTTGTTAGTGCTAATGCCCACCTCTGCACCAAAGCCATAGCGAAAACCATCAGCAAATCTAGTCGAGCAATTGTGAAATACGCCCGCTGCATCAATATCGCTCGTAAAAATATCCGCGATCGCTTGATCTTCAGTGACGATCGCTTCAGTATGTTTGGAGCCGTAAGTAGTGATATGGGCGATCGTTTCTGCTAAGGAATCAATAATTTTGATCGATAGAATCAGATCGCAATATTCCGTTGACCAGTCTGACTCGGTGGCAGGATGAATATCAATAATTTTTTGGGTGCGATCGCAGCCTAGTAACTTGACTCCGCGTTCTTGTAGAGCAACTAAAGCTAAGGGCAAAAATTCTGGGGCGATCCTACTATTTACTAATAACGTCTCGATCGCATTACAAGCAGCGGGATATTGGGTTTTACTATCCACAGCGATCGCTACGGCTTTTGTTACATCGGCTGCCGCATCGACATACAAGTGACAAACCCCGTCAGCATGTCCAAGAACAGGAATATTAGTATGATCTTGGATATAGCGCACAAACTGATTGGAACCTCTAGGAATAATCAGATCGATCAGTTTATCCATTTTTAAAATGGCAAGAGTTTCCGCTCGAGTGGTCAGCAGTTGCACAACATCTGGTGATACGCCTTGAGTCTCGCTGTAAAGCTTTTCCAAAGCATTATGCATTACCGATGAAATCGCTTCGCAGGAATGTACTGCTTCACTACCACCCTTGAGAATTACGCCATTACCAGACTTAATCCCCAAAGCAGCAATTTGGGTAACGGCATCAGGACGGGCTTCAAAAATGACACCAATCACTCCCAAGGGACAAGACAGACGCTCTAAAACCAAACCTGCATCTAACTCACGATGAATTTGGCGATCGCCAATTGGATCGGCAAGACGCATTACATCACGCACACCTGCGATCATGCTTTTGATTTTATGGGCATCAAGCTTGAGCCGAGCAATTAGAGCCTTGGGCAATTGGGCGGCGTTAGCAGCAATGACATCCTTTTGATTGGCTGCCAAAATCGTTTCAGAATTCTGCTCTAGGGCGATCGCGATCGCTTCTAAAGCTTCATTTTTAGTAGCATTGGTCAATTTCGCCAAGGAGATCGCCGCAGTACGAGTGCGTTGGATCGACAAGACGAGATTTTCAGCCAAACCTATAGATACATTCCCAGACACTTGATTCTCTATTACTTTTCGTAGATTGCAGTTAGTGTGTAGAGATATCAGCAAATTCGACTACTAAATCTCTACCGTTTTTCTATGGTAATACGAAATACTAGAATGAAACGATGAACTGTAGGATGGGAGTCGATCAAGCTAGACTACATTTAGCAATTCTTTGACTGTGTCAACTAGTTCTTCTGGGGGAAAAGGTTTGCCAATATAGGCATTTGCCCCATTCCGAAATCCCCAATGGCGATCGACGATTGTAGCCTTTGCCGAGCATATAACAATATTGATATTCCAAGTCTCAGGATTGTCTCTTAGTTTGCGGCAAAGCTCAAATCCATTCATTTCGGGCATAATAATATCCAAAATCACCATATCGGGTTGAAGCGATTTTGCTTTGGCGATCGCCTCCAAACCATTTTTAGCCGTTGCAACCTGAAAATGATTATTTGTGAGCAAATTAGCAATCATTTGTCTCTGAGCTTGACTATCTTCAACAACCAAAATTTTAGACATAGGGTTAAACCTCTCTTTTCGATGGGTCAATCCTATGGCTATACAAGGAAAAAAACATGAAGAGGAAGTCCTGAATTTGCCTAGTACTTTAGTCCTATGCTTAATTGGGACTCTGGCTACTTGATCCGCCGATTATAAACAGCTAACCTGAGCTTATAGCATTTTCCAGCCTAGTGAAGTACTGGGTCGTGTCCTCGCCTTCGGCGTGGACACAACCCTTGTACCTAGCTTGCTTGAAAAGCGCTATATATCGCAATTAGCTGCATAGGCGATTAGTAGGTAAATCCCATGAAAATTCGCATCTTACTAGTAGACGATCATCCATTTATTCGTCGAGCTTTAAAGATTTCGCTCGGTGATGAGTCTTCGCTAGAAATTGTGGGAGAAGCCGAAAATGGTCAAATAGCGCTCTCTCAGGTAGAAAGTCTCAAGCCCGATGTCGTACTGATGGATATCCAAATGCCACTTATGGACGGAGTGGAGGCAACAAAGCAAATCTGCGATCGCTTTCCCGAAACCAAAGTGCTAATTCTCACTGTCGATGAGACGGAAGAATATATCTCAAATGTTCTTAAATACGGTGCGTCAGGTTATATCTTAAAAAATACTCCTCCTGAAGAATTGTCATTTGCTATTCAGGCTGTCTATAGGGGCTATATGCATTTGGATTTAAATTTAGGAAGGAAAGTAATTGCCCGAATTCCTGAGATTTCAGAAGTATCTTCTAATGATTGGGATAAACTCACCCCAAGAGAACAGCAAATAGTAAGATTAATCGCTACTGGTGCGAATAATGAGGAAATAGCCAATCAGCTTTATATCTCAACTAGAACTGTAAAAAATCATATTACAAATATTTTAAGTCATCTCAATCTCCGCAACAGGACTCAAGTCGCCATCTTAGTTAACTCAGTTTTGAATTATTCCTACTCCGTTTCCAGTGAATAACTGATGTTACGTGGAACAATGAAATTGGGGCTTGGAGACCAAGCCCCTACCTTTACAAATATGTAGGGATTTGGAGACCAAATCCTCTCTTAAGATGACATGGAAACATTATGACGATCTTTGTTCTACGTAACATCAGTGAATAAATAGTAGTGCGTGGCGAAAAGCCACGCACCACTATTTATTCACTAGAAATGCCTATTCTTTTAGGCTTTATATAATATAAGAAATCTTTGAAAGCGTTGCTTTGCAAGACTTTTAAAGATTTCTTGGGGTTTTAAAAAGCGCAAAGTGCTGTAGGAGGAAGGGCGTACGAAGATATTCATTACTAGAAAAGAAAAAGAAAACTAAAAAGAGAAAGAGAAGTAACTACTTCTCTTTCTCTTTTTAGTTATTCCAACTGATATCACCGCGATCGCGAACCGTAGTTGGATATTTGTCACTAGGAGCAAGATAGCCATCCTTAGGTACATCTCGACCGTAACTAGTAACAATTACATGGTTATCTTTCATTACGCTAACTACGCTATAACCAAAAGCATTATTTTTTGATTGATCGACAACCTTATCAAACTTGCTACCACCGTTACCTGCATTTATCTGTCATGTATTACCATTAGGACCTTTGGCACGGTAGTAAACATGATTGTGAGCAGCTAGCATAGCTTCCGTTTTGTTCTTGACAAGGCTTGTCCAAAACTCATCACGATCACTAGGATACAATTTACCCAATCCATCTTCCTTATCTTCGGCAGGGCTATATAGATTTTTGGGATAAGCATGGGCTGGTTTATGTCCGATCCCAAAGATATGCTTTGCAAAACTAGCTTTCACTCTATCAAGATCTCTAGCGATCCAAGCCTTTGGTACACTCCAATCACGACTAACAGGATCGGTATTTAAAACAACGAAATGCGTTCCTTTGTAATCAAAAGAATGGGTTAACTTGCTTTGATCAGTTTTCAGATTATCCTTACCGCCAGCATGGGGCTCATTTCCCGCATATTTTAGATAGGGAGCCATCACCTTTAGCTAAGTCTTTTCCGCACCTTCATAGGATATCTTCTTCTCATTCTTGGTCTCCTGATTGCCAGAAATAGGAATTAAGGTGGTTCTACTTGATGCTAAGGGTGAGTTTTCGTAAAGATCAATCCATCCCTTTAGTTGCGATTCAAGCACTTTGGAGACAGAAGTATAGCCCATAACTGAATCACCTACGAAAAATAGAAACTTAGGTGGTGGGTTCAGTTCAGAAACTTCTTTGAATATGCGCTTTAGCTGTTCAATATTTGCAGTGCTTGGACTAGTTTTCTCAATATCAGCTTTATCAACTCAATTCCAACCAACTACAACAGACGAAAATCAACATCTTTATCTGAGAATACTGATTCGTCGTTTTTAGAGAAGCTGGGCTAGGTGAGTGCGAACTCATGAGGGCTTATGGAAGAACAAGACTCCAGTTATGGCGATCGGGCTTTATCATCGACCACCTTCCATGCTGGAGTTCCTATCATTGCAGCTTTCACTGCCTCACGTTTTAGTTGACCAGTGCCGTTCCAACACCGAATGGCAATAGCAGAAATGAATCAACCACAAATGATTGAAAAGTAAACTTCTTTAAATAAAACATGATGCCTTTCTCTGACATTAGAGGTCATCATACTTTTCAAGCAACTTTTATAATTTAACTTGAGGTTAAGCTTAGTTTATATTTTGTTCTACAGTAATCACGACGCGAGAAAAGTTAATTTATATTGCTGGAGAATTTAATAAAACTAGTTCTAAAGTTTGCTAGGGAAATTTGAATCAATCACCTTGATTCGTCCTACTTGAATTGCATCAAAGACAGAACGAATTTGATAAATCTCTTGATCGTTTAAACCCGAATTCTCAAACAAAGTATTAAAAATCGCTTTACTAAAATATAAATAACTTTTACGGTTAATTACACCCGCCTGCATAATGCGAAACACGACATCGTCAAGGGTAATGTTATTGGTTGATGTACCACGAGTCGTATCTTCGGGCATATTAAAAGCTGTAATCTGATTTTCAGTACTAACAGATTGAAAATTAGATGGCGAAGTATTTGTATATGTATTAACTGGAGGAGGCGAAACATCAATCCGATTAGGTAAGCATCGATTAACAGCAGCTTTCAACATGTCGGGATCGAATGGCTTTGTTAGATAATCATCTGCTCCAATTTCCATACATTTCATGACACTATCCATCTCTTCGATCGCCGATATCATAATTACGGGAATACTCCGAAATTTTGGTTCTTTTTTTAAGTATTTTAGAACTGCATATCCATCAATTTCAGGCATCATAATGTCCAGCAAAATGAGATCGTAGAGATTTGACTGAACCATAGATAGAGCTTCTCTCCCATTGACCGCCATCGATAAATTAAAATCTTTTCTACGCAAGCGTCTTGCTAGCATATCCCGATTTATTTCGTTGTCATCAACAATTAATACTTGATAGCTTTGAATTCCCATATTTTATTACCCGCTTTTTATCAACCTTTGTTAGACCATACTTTAACGCAATTTCTGCCCTCTCGTTTTGCTTGATAGAGAGCGAGGTCAGCTTCCTTAATTAATTGCTGAGCAATTGAAACTTCTATAGAAGGA
>CAIJEA010000048.1 GCA_903819605.1 uncultured cyanobacterium
TCTGGACAAATGTTTGACTCTGAGGATAATTTAATGTGGGGTATAGAATCTGCTCTTCTTTCCCGTTACGATTCTCTTGGTTTTGATATTTCCTATTTTGAGTTTTCTTATGCCTAGCTACTTAATAGGATCTTTACCGCCACCATGTTCTGCCATGTCTCTATACCTGTTCTAATACTTTTGTTTTGATTTGCTCGATCGCTGCTTTTAACTGCAAATACCGAGCATCGTCTTTTGAGAGTTCAATTTTGAATCGAGCCTTAAATTCACGCCTAATTTCGGGATTAGAAGATAGTGGGCTTTTGCCAGATGCCCAAGTATCGACAATCCACTGGAAATTATCTTTAGTCCATACTTCAGACCACCAAACATCAACGGGATTAGATGGCGATTGGAGTGTAATGCCTTTCACCCATGAGAGATCGAGAAGTTGCAAGATTTGCGGTTCTTGCCCACCTAATTGCACCATTGCCAAGTATTTAAACTTCTTTCGATACACGTTAAATCTTGCAGCCAATTCAACATGATTATTGAAAACCTTCTTGATAGTATCGGCATTTGAAGCCATTGACTTTAGAAGGATGATGCAAATATTTTGACGTTGACCGAGATTAATACCGTAATCGTTTGCATTGAGGTATTGCAGAACTTCACAAATCTTGAAGCCATAGCCGCGTCCAAAAAGGCGAATCTCTTGACGAATTTCATCAAACTCTTTAAGAGTTTCCGCATCCATAGAGGCGCGAGTAGCAATCAGTTCTTCAACAATCCAAAGAAAATTACCTTTCTTGGTTAATCTTTTTTGCTTCTCGTACTCCTCAATATCGCCCCTAGATTTAGCTTCAGCCGCTAGTACCCCAGCCTTTTGACACCCTTTTAGTTCGGCAACTATTGAGCGTCCTACAGCCATGATTTCGTCAATATCCACCGATAGAAATTGACGATCGATGTCCATCCAAGTGTTAATGTCGCCATTATCATCAGGCTTACCGTAGTTAATATCGCTGATGGCTAAGCGATCGCGGGGTGAGCCATCAGGATTAAGGTTCTCTGGCAGTAAAGCTCTCTTAAGGAAGGAGAGAAGAATAAAGTTAAGTAGAACTGATTTACCGTCACCAGTTGCGCCACAGATGACATAATGACGGGCTTCTTTGAGCAGATCGTCAAGCCAATTTTTGCGAGTAACTTTTGCAGTAACAAAATCACGAATCTCGACAGGCAAAACTTTAAATACGAGATTACGAATAACTGATTGCTTGCCAAATAGGAACTTAACGCCACGAAATGACACAAACTCAGCACTGCAAGCGGCATTGTTCGCCAGTAAATTAGCGGTAGAGCGAATATCGTCGGACAAAGTAGCTTCATTGATTAGCCGATTGCCATTAGCATCTTGAGCCTTTACCAATGAAATACCAGCAATAACAGAACCAGCGATCGCGCTTAGGAACAGTCCTTTATTGCGATTTGGGGTTTCGATACGAGAAATTATTGGTTCCCCGCGATCGGTAAAGCCTGTGATGCCAGTGGTGACATCAAGCATCATTGACGCGGACCAGAGGAGACAAGCATTGACGACTAATGCCGCAATACCCATTAAGGATGATTGAGTAGCGCTGGGGGTAATAAATTTCACTTCTTAGCATCCTTCGGCAATGGTAATAATATCTGAGGTTGCTTGACAGCTTGAGCCGCTTGCAACCTTTGGGCTTCTAGATTAGCGACCCGATTTTCGTCCTGCTCTCGATCTGCCAACAACAGCATTTTGTCTAAATCACCAACTTTGTCAGAATCCCTAGCAAAAGCCCCTAAACGAACGTATGGAGAAACTGCCGTAGGAATAAGGCGCGATCTCAATTCATCTGGAATATCAGTTATTTCACCTTTGGCAACTTTTAATCGAAGTTGTTCCAAAGAAATGGATTGAGATTCGATTAGCAGTTCACTGGCAATGGCAATCTGCTCTTTCGTACCAACTAAGGTGGTTTGGTTCAGCCTTACCTGATTTTGCAGTGCTAAATTCACTTTTTCCCGTTGTCCAGCAAGGTATAACGAGTAATCCTGGGGACTCCGTTGTGATAATTGCTGGTTTTGGAGCCTGTGAAATGATGCTCTAGCCTCTACTAATTGATCCTGTGCATTTTTGCCATCCATTAGATTTGACAGCAATAGAATACTAAGTTTCACTTTGTCAGGATCTCTCTCAGGCAGAGGTAATGCCTTTTGAGGAGCTACAGGCTTTGACATTTCATTGCTTCCTGCTACCGCCGCATCTTGGGTTTGAGGTGCGGCATTTTGTATCTCTGTCGAGATTGTTTTCCCCCCTTGCAGGAATGAAAATCCTATCAATCCCAAAGTTGCGATCGCAACCCACATCAACGGCTTAAACGAATCGATCCGATCTTCAGTTGGCTTATCATTTCTAACTGATGGTGTCTCAATCGGTGTTAAGTCGATTTTTGGTGCATCGGCGATCGCTACATCCTCAACATTTTCTGGGATTTTGAGCTTAGGGAGTGGTGGTAATGGCATGGGTTTTGGGACAAATTCGCCAGTATTGGTCATAATCCCAATCAGCTAAGAAGCTGGTATAGCGTGGTTTGTTGGTCTGTGGACTGCGCTTCGACCGTACTTGAGTACAGTGCAATCACTTGAGAGAGGTTTTCAGCATCAGTAGGACTTAGGTTAGAGTCTGAAAGCTTTAGCCTAAGCTCGTTTAAGACTGCTTTATCAACATCTTTTTTACTGACATCTCTATCATTGAGATACTTCTGCGAACCCGCAAACGTAACAACGCCAATGGATGCCGCGATTGCTGATACCCATCGGATATTCCGATACTCATTCCAAGTACTTGCAACCGTGTAGGAAGCTGTGCATCCTGCGGCGATCGCGAGTAATCCTGAGAATAGATAGTTGGTAAGTTTGCGGGGTTTCATGGTGTTTGCCAGCACTAAGCGGCTGCCGTTAATTGTTTTGGTTGAATTGCTTGGTACAACAATGGTTGAGCCGTTTCTAGATTGGCGATCGCGTCTGCGATTTGGTAGCCAGACTGAGGTGTACCAAGCAAAAAAGCTGTTGTCACATCCGCAACATTGTTTTCACCTTCAAAAATGCTTGCCATCTGGGTTAAAACCTTTAGGCTAGTAAGATTTTGAGTTAGTTGCAATGTTTGTCCTGCTAACACGTCTGAGTTAGCTTGTGCGGTCTTTAAAAGCCCTTGCTGCAATGCATTCTGAGCATTTATAACTTGCAATTCAACAGAGATTTGTTGATCTTCTGTTGCGTCAATGGTTTCAGCACTCTTGCGAACGGCTTTTTTACCTTCCTGTGTTGCTGTTGTGCCAGATTGCCCTTGCTTTAATGCTTCTTTTTCTTGCTCGGTCATTTAATTCAATCTCTCCATAACGTTTGTGTAATTTCTTCTACCTGCGATCGCTGTATTACCTCTAGCTCTTGATGCTTTACCAGCACCGAAAGCAGCGATAAGTCTTGCATCGGACTCATAAAAAGGCGATCGCTTTTTTAATTTGTAAGCCCAACTTTTAAACGTCCCAAAAGGTATATCGAAAAAGTCGGACCATTCTCTAAGCGATCTTTGTATGTCTCCCATGTCTCATTGACTGTCCCTTCAGTTGTCCAATGGCTGTCTCGTAAGACAATTAAGAGCATAAAAAAATGCGCCCGAAAGCGCAATAGATTTAGTATATTTCTTATACTATTAAATTTCTTGATTAGGTCTAATCCCAATCGCGTGTTTCACGGCATAAAGCTGATTTGCTAATTTGAGTGTGCTTGCAACTGAGTTAGGGTAATCTCCCATGTCAGCCCCCCACATCTTAATAGTTACCTCTGCTAGTCCAGTTATCTGCATTAATTCGCGAATGCAGGCTGATTTGTATCCCCTATCGCTTGGTGATAAATTATATAAAATTGGTATCCATTTTTCGCAGAACTCAGATGGACTCATGACAAAAGATTTAAATGATAAATCTGTTAATACCATGTTGCGGTTCAAGGTTATCGTTTTTGCGTACATCTTGCAGACCAAATAGTGCAAACAAAAGGTATAGTATTTATACCATTAAATCTAGTTTCGGTAAGATATTTTTTCTGTCCGTTTCTGTCCATTTCTGTGGAAACTGATAGAAGCCATTGAGCGATCGCTGGCACAGAACAGGCTAAAGAGAAAGGAATTAACATAGCTAATATCTTCTGCCAAAGGGCGGTTATTCAGTATTTGGACGATACTCTTGATAAAGATCGCCTAAAAAAGCTCAATAAAAAAACCAAAGCGATCGCCCATTCTATTCTTAGAATTAAAAGAAAAAATGCCCCTCAACCCCGAACCCATAACAAGATTAAAACTCATCGGTAGAGCCAAATAGAAAGTTAAATATGCTTGTGCTGCTTTCTCCTGCTCATCGGCGCTAGGGATTGTTGCAAGTTCTAGGTATGGGGAAAGATTGACGGGTGTATCGTTTCTACTAACGAACCATGCAAATAATTTAGCGGACGCTTTTTTGAGTAGTGCCGAACGCACCTTTGACCAATCGATCTTATTTAAAAGTTCATCGGCAATCTGCTCTTCAAGGTCAAAGGCGATCTCGTCAGGTGTGGGTAATTCGGGCTGTGTAGTTACATCTACAGTCTGTTTAACGACTTTTGCTGCCATAATTTTGTTTACCTATGTAAATGGGTATGGCGATCGCTAGAGTTTTCCAGACAGAGGCGATCGCTTTTGATGTTTTTAGAGTAACATAGGTGCTAGCACTTAGTATTGTTTTTGCTAGCACTTTATGAATAATCTTCTAGAGCATGACAAAATATCTGTAATACCTACCTTTCAGATACCTTTGCCTGCTAAAAATCCCAGAACAACAATTGTTATTCCGCCTGATCTAAAAGCGGAGTTTGAGGAGCTATGCGAAAAAGAATCGCGCAGCTTTTCAAATTACGTTGTGTATCTCATTAAGCAAACAGTTGATGCTGCAAAACGCGAAGGAAAATTGGTTGATCGCACCAAAGGCAAAACCCATGAGTGATTCAATCAAAGCAACCCGCGCTACTGTGTCGATCGGAGCTTTAACCGTTGACGCTTTCATGCTGCCCGACGGCGGCTATCGGATGTCACAAACACAGGCATCTGAAGCGGTCGGATTATCACGACAAAACGTGTCCGATTTTTTGCGCTCAAATGCTCTTAAAACCTTGCTAGGTAAAGGTTATACGAGTCCGATTTCTGGTAATGAACAAATTGAAATTGAGTCTGAAGATGATAAACGAGGTCAAAGCCGTTTTAACTCAGTGCCTCTAGAGGTTGTTGGGGCTTATTGGCTTTGGCAGTCCTATCGAGGCAATAAAAAAGCCTTATCTCTTTGCATGGCTCTTATCACAGAAAGCTTAGAACGTAGGTTTGATAATGCTTTTGGTGTAACTCATACCGAACAAGAGCGCAACGATACCACTACAGCAAGAATCAAGGCTCTCGAAAGCGATCTTGCTAATTTGGGTGAAGGTTTTGCTCTAGATGATGAAATCCGCCGCGAACTCAATGACCTCAAAATATGGCTTAGAGATCGCGGTATCGATCCTTATGGTTTACCAAGTGGCGATCACGACAAAGGCAAAACCGATGAGTGAGTCAATCAAAGCAACTCGCGCTACTGTGGCGATCGGGGCGTTAACTGTTGGCGCTTTCATGTTGCCAGATGGTAGCTATAGGATGTCGTTGAGCCAAGCTGCTGAATGTATTGGTAAACCAGCTAGAGGCACTTTCGATTTTTTGCAATCTAAGGCACTCAACCGCTTGCTGGGATAAGTTCAAGGCACTTTCGATTCTTTGCCTGATGAGTCTACCGATACCGATAACCCAGAAAATTTAACTGTTGATATAGGAGAAGGCAGATCTCACGACGGTTTTTGACTTCAAAGAACATCAACGCTATACGAGGAGAGGGTTATACGCCCGACAGTATTGAATCTGGACAAACCCGATTTAATGCTCTTCCTTTGGATGTTGTAACAGCTTATTGGCTTTATCAAAGCAGTCAGAGCAATAAACAAGCTCTAGCTCTAGTTTGGGCTTTACTTTCTGAATCTCTAGAACGCA
>CAIJEA010000049.1 GCA_903819605.1 uncultured cyanobacterium
TTCTCTTCTTGGGTTTAACATAAGTGACGACTGATATATACGGGTTGTTGTAAAAAAACTTGAATTCTCTCCACAAATAATTCAGGATACTCAAAATGGATATTGTGACTGCATTGAGGGACGATTTCAAGCTGTGCGAATTTGCAAAGTTGTTCTATTTGGCGATTAATCTGGACAAACTTAGTGTCTAGCTCACCGACAAGTAAAAGTAACGGTATTTCACAATCCGATAGCTTTTCCCACAACGAGGGTTGCAGCCCTGTACTGAGATTGCGTAAGGAATTGGCTAATTGGCTTGGCGAATTTTTTAATCTTTGTTCCAGCATCTGCGAAAATTTTGGATGCGATCGCAGGTTACCAAAGATTGCTTGTCGATACCAATTTTCTAAAAAAACTTCAAAATCACCACTTTCTAAATCCGAAGCAAGTTGGCGATCTTTAGCTAGGCGATCGCTTCTTTCTGCAATAGTTCTTAATCCTGCGGATGCTGATTCTAAAATAACCTTATGGAAATATTGGGGGAAATGGATTGTTAAATATAGACCTAGCCGTCCGCCCATTGAATACCCTACAAGGCAACATTTTTTAATGCGAAGAAAGTCTAAAAATTTGATGACAAAACTAGCGGTTGATTGTATTGTGTAGTAGTCATCTTGATAAGTAGATAGATTGACTCCTTCGACTCTATCTACTACATAAGTCTGACCGTGATTTGGCAAATCGATCGCCACACAATAATGCAGTTTAGACAAAGCGGTGAACGCATGTTGAAACTCATCGCGATCGCCCATAAATCCATGCAGAAACAAAATCACAGGATGACTGGGATTCCCCTCTAAGCGGTATGTAACCCAATAATTATCAATCTGCACCTTGAATGTCATAAATACAAACTGGACGGCATAATGAACGAACAGGAAATCTTTGAAGCAATTGAGAACGCCAGAGCTTCTGAGGCAACCTCTCTCTATCTTAGCGAACTGCAAATGACCGCAGTTCCTCAAGAAATCGGCAAATTGTCAAACTTAGTTTGGCTTTATTTGAGTGAAAATCAACTAACTGGACTTCCAGATGCGATCGCTAACTTACAGAGACTAACTTGGCTACACCTAGAGTGCAATCAACTTTGTAAAATTCCAGATGCTGTCATGTATCTAAAAAATCTGACGGTTCTAAATCTAGCAGAAAATCACATCGAAAATTTACCTTCGGAAATCAAAAACTTATCTAACCTTGCAAGGCTAGATCTTAGCAATAACTGCATAAAAACATTACCTCCAGAGATTAGACTTCTAAAATTTTTAACATGGTTCGATCTATGTGAAAACAAGCTTGAAAGTTTGCCTTTAGAAATTACTCGCCTCACAAATTTGACCGAATTAGATTTGCGAAATAACAACCTGACCGCTCTACCAGAAGAAATTGGTGCGCTCTCGAATTTGACAGATCTATATATTGGTAATAATCAACTAAGCAGCCTTCCACCCGAGATTGGGAATCTTACCAATATTACTGAACTAGATTTATCCCACAATCAACTAACTGCATTACCGCCAGAAATTGCTAATCTTACCAAACTAGAACGCCTTGATTTAAGAGGCAACTCTATAGATACGGTTTCTCTAACCAATTTGCGGCACGGTGTAATTTTGATATAAGGCTTTTGCAATTTAACAAAGAACTAAATTTATGATGGCGCGGTTTCGCCGCGCCATCATAAATCGGTTCCATATTTTACGGCGAAGCCCTAACCTGAAATATGAAAAAAAGATGGACTATGCAATGCATAGTCCATCTTTTTTCGGGTTTAAAGTCTCGATTAAATATCTGTAGAGAATAAAGAAATGCTGTTGTATATCAATTTATTGGTAATAGCTTCTATAAGTCTCTCAGATTACATTGGATAATTTCCCAGACTTACTCAGCACTTCAATGCTTTGAGTTAATACGTTTAGCTTTTGTGAGTGAAATAAAAACTAATTAGCTAGATCGTCTTAGCTAGATCGTCAAAAGCAAAATAAACCTATTGAGCGGTTACAGTTTCGCGCACAGGAATCACTGTGACAGATTTGACATCTTTGCTCTTGTTACGGGTATCGTTAATGCTAACAACCGTATAGGTTTTGCTATTGTCAGCGCGAAATACATCACCCACGGAGAGGGGCTTGTTGTAGTGTAATGCGCCAATAAAGCGTTGGTGAAGATCTGACATTAAGTACTGCATAAACTCCTCGTTAAATATTCAAAGACTAAAAAAGCGATCGTTTCATTTGCAAAGCATATGTTGCTGCTGCCATCTGTATACCACTGTTTCCGCGATTGGTATATAACATTTCTTATATTTTTTTGCAACTTAGTCACTTTTTGTCAAACACTTGTAGAAGTGCTACAAATTTTCAAGTAGTGCCAATGTCCCAAAATGTAACCTTTCTATGACTTCATCGCCTATGCCCGAACTAGAGCTTGACTATACGTTGAGTGCCTATGACTATGAATTGCCTAGCGATCGCATTGCTCAAGATCCAGTTACACCGAGGGATACATCACGCCTACTTGTAATTGATGCAGAGCGAAATTTACTGCATCAGCATTTTTACGATCTGCCAAATCTTTTACGCGCAGGAGATTTATTAGTTTTCAATAACACTAAAGTTATCCCTGCTCGTATGTATGGACATAAACTATCGGGGGTTCCTGTCGAAATTTTGTTGATGGAGCCGCTTGGAAACGATCGCTGGCTGGCTTTGGTAAAGCCAGGTAAGCGTTTACCGATTGGTAGCACGATTGTATTTGCCGAGAATGTCAAGGCGACGGTAGAAGGAATTGAGACAACTACAAGAGCGAGAGAGCTACAGTTTCATATTCCTGCTGAGGCAAATCTTGATGCAATTATCGAGCAATTAGGTAAGTTGCCTTTACCCCCCTATGTCACTGATTCCCATGCCGATCCATCTCGCTATCAAACCATTTATGCTGAGGTGTCTGGGGCGATCGCTGCGCCAACTGCGGGCTTACATTTCACTGATGAACTGTTTCAGCAATTGAAAGAAAAGGGGATTGATAAATCTTTTGTTACTTTGCATGTGGGTATCGGCACATTTCGTCCAGTGGAGACGGAGGACATCACGCAGCATGTGATGCACAATGAGTGGTATGAAGTGCCTGAAGAAACAATCCATAAGATTAAAGAAACTAAAGCAAGAGGCGGGCGAGTAATTGGTGTTGGTAGTACAGTGGCGCGATCGCTTGAAAGTTCAAATTTCCAAGCTTTTAAGGGTAAAACTAATTTGATGATTTATCCTAGTTATGAATGGAAAGTGATTGATGCGATGATTACCAATTTCCACTTGCCAAAATCAACTTTACTGATGATGGTGGCATCGTTTTTAGGCAAAGATGGACGCAAGTTTTTAATGTCAATGTATCAAGAAGCGATCGCTAAAGAATACCGCTTTTATTCCTTTGGTGATGCCATGTTAATTTTTCGATAACCGATGATGCTAAGCATTGCCTTTTATCACTATAAATACATGGCGTAATTAATTTCAGGTGGCGCGATCGCTACTAAGAACTTTTGGGTAACTCTCAGTAGTAACGCTCGTCTCTGCACCGCATCGCGATCGACTCCAAAAACTCGACAGCGATCGTAAAACTGTAAAAAGGCTTCGGCTAGCGATCGTGATAACTTCCGTCTATTTAAAGGTAAAGTATTTTCATTTTCTAAATAATCAGCGATCGCCAAATTTTGTAATAACAAACTAACTTCCTCAGGTTCTATCGGTTCTATTCTTTTAATATTTTTAGATTGCTGTGAATTTTCTTTGGCGGTTCTGTCCAGCAATCTGATTAATGCACAGCATCGAGCATGGACATATTGCTGCATTGGTTCGGGATCTTGCTGAGAAGGATTTATAGAAATATTTCGCTTTTGCCATAATGGATGACGATTGCTACTTATCTCAAAAGATTCTTTGTCAAGCTGCCAATTCATCAGAGTATGTAGACTATCTCCTAGATATCTCTCACTTAGATAAATATTTAATAAACCTTTATCAGAGGAGTTAATTTTCCATTCTGCAAATATTTGTGGATTTCCCGAACTGTTTTCTGCGATCTCCTCTGTAACTTTTTCCACTATCTTTTCCGCAATTTGAATAGCTTCTATTCCTACTCGATGGGCAATTGCCAAAGCAATTGCGGTTGTGTAATGCACACCATATTTGGGATAGCAAATCTCCAGCGCGATTTCTCTAGGATTTAGCAAAAGCTTAAAGTTTGCATTAATCGCTACCGCGATCGCAATTTGAATAGTTCGAGATGGAGAAATAAACTTCACGACTTAACCTAATCGGAGGATAACGCGCTATAGAGCTATTTAATGCGCGGCAACCGCAGAGCACTTTGCTTGTTTGAGATGGGGCTGAGTAGTTGATTGAGCGATCTCAATTGCTCAGGTGTTCCCATCGAAATCAATACATCGCCCTGCAAAATTTCGGTATTACCATCAGGCCCTGCGATCACATCGCCATCCGCCCGACGAATTGCTAATACCAAAGCGCCCGTCTGCGATCGCAAGCTCGCCTGCTTTAATGTGACACCGATATAACTTGGCTCATCAATGCGATATTCTTCAATATAAAATGAGCGATTCGATCCAGCAATAATGCCATCAACAAAATCCATCACCTGCGGTCGGAGGGCAACTGCTGCCATGCGCTTTCCTCCAGTAATATAAGGCGAAATAACTTCATCAGCGCCACCACGCCTCAATTTTTGCATTGCCTCCTCGGTACTTGCTCTAGCGATCGCCCTAATTCTAGGATTTAAGGTTTTTGCTGATAGCACTGTATAGAGATTTTCCGCATCCGATGGCAAAGCCGCTACAATACAAACGGCGCGTTCAATCCCGACCAAAAACAAGGTATTGTCGAGAGCCGCATCGCCCTGTAATGCTCTATAACCAGCCATCTCAGCCTGCTCGATTGCCGCAGGATCGCTATCAATCACTACAAAGGAAATACTTCCTTCAGCCGCAAACTCTGCGGTAACCTGTCGCCCTGTTCGACCATATCCACAGACTATATAGTGATTGTTTAATGAATCCATAAACCTTCTCTGTCGCCTTGCCTGAAAAATATTATAGATATGCCCATTGGCGATCGCGGCTGTAAACTGAGCCGCAATATAACTAATGCTGACAACCCCCATGACGATCAAAGTAAGCGTAAAAATGCGCCCTTCAATATGTAATGGATTAGTTTCTCCATAACCAATCGTAGCAAGGGTAATAATCGTCATATAGAGTGAGTCAAACCAGCTCCATCCTTCGATTAAGCGATAACCCAATGTACCAATTAGGGTTAGACCAACTAAAATCCCCACATT
This sequence comes from uncultured cyanobacterium, assembly GCA_903819605.1. GTDB lineage: Bacteria > Cyanobacteriota > Cyanobacteriia > Pseudanabaenales > Pseudanabaenaceae > Pseudanabaena. Next base: position 5,386 of record CAIJEA010000049.1, read on the forward strand.
GGTGAGTAAAGTGCGCTGATATTCAAGCAACTCACGCTGTAAAACAATCGGTTGTAACTGTTGGTAGTTAAGCGAACTTTTAGGAGGCATAAATGTCTGTACAGTTTTAACCTGTAATTAATTTAACTAAGAACTTAATTAAAAAAATGTTAAGCTTACTTACAGCAATACTAATTGGGCTTTGAGGCATTGCTGATGTGATTGCCTGTTATTTTTGTTTAGTTTGTTTAGACTTTTAAATCAGCTATTTTTATTTAATTTAAAGTCAGATATCTTAAGTTTAAATATCTAGTCCTTTTATAGATGCTGTCACTCACGAGACAAGTATGACATCAGAGCCACCTTCAGACATCACACAGATAAACCGTATTGTAAATTCTCCCTATCGTTCCGCAGTCGATATTAATGATGATAATTTAGACAAATTTCATGCTTGGACTGGTTATAACACGCACACAGACATGAGTAGCAATACAAAATTTCAAATGCGTGATTTTCATATCGATTTAGGCATGGCTGTGATTGGTTTTGGTGTACTATGTGGCTGGGAATTGCGATCGCGCAAAATTGATTTCAAAGGCAAAACTCATATCATTTATGAGTTAAGGGGCGAGACCGATCCGCAAGTTGTGCCAATGTTACGTCAAAACTGTAGTGATGAAATGGCAACATTTCTGCATAGTCGCTTAATTCGGACTTTAGACTTTTTACGTTCTTGCTCGAAGTTTTCTGGTATTCCTCACGTTCATATCATTTCTATTCGTAATCACTATGTCATGAGTGCGGTGTGGCGACCCTATCAAAATAAAATTTGGATGGTTCCGATTGACCAGATTGAAGGATTATCTTTTTCTAACCATTTAATCTAAGTAAGGAAGGTATGTAGCGCCATCTTTACTTAGTGGATTTCATTATGACTATTCGTATCAACGGCGCACGCGCGATCAAAACCTCCACTGACCTATCGATTCGCCCAACCGCTAGTAAGGTTAGGGCGGCAGTTTTCAATATTTTGCAAACTCGCATCAAGGGAGCAAATTGGTTAGATATTTGTGCTGGTTCGGGGGCGATGGGCGCAGAAGCATTAGTAAGAGGTGCGTCAAATATTGTAGGTCTAGAACTATCGGCGATCGCTTGTCAGATTGTGAACGAAAACTGGCAAAAATTCGCGAAGTCAGATCAAACTTTTCAAGTCATTAAGGGCGATGCAGTCAAAACATTGCGGAAATTGCAGCCCCAATATTTCGATCTCGTCTATTTCGATCCTCCCTACCAAAGCGAGCTTTATCAACCAGTACTTACATCTTTATCGCTTTTGCTTAAAGATAATGCTCTAGTGATTGCCGAATGCGATCGCTTACGTCCTCTTCCTGATGTAGTGGGCGATCTCGTCTGTTGCGATCGCCGCCAATATGGACAAACGGCTTTAGTTTTCTACGAGAAAGAATAGAGTCAACTCTAAGCATGATGACGATTTCGATATATCACTTTAAAATTATAGGACTGACGCAAAAATGACATAAAACCCGCATTTTATCGTAGGGGCAATTCATGAATTGCCCCTACATTTGGTTATTTTGCGGAAGTCCTAAATTACTAAAAATCGTCAACAAATCAAAAATCATCTATTTCACCAAAGAGCCACCGTCGTGCTAACCACAGAAAATCCCGAAACTCTTGATCGCCATCTATCTCCATTCCAAACATGGATTTGGAAAGAGCATAAAATCCAATATTCTGTAACTGGTACAGGTACACCTCTAGTTTTGATTCATGGATTTGGCGCATCGATTGGACATTGGAAAAAGAATATTCCTGCGTTTGCGGAGGCTGGATATCAAGTGTTTGCGATCGATTTGCTAGGTTTTGGTGGTTCCGCTAAACCTGCTCTCGATTATTCCCTAGAACTTTGGGAAGAACTGATTAAGGATTTCCATCAAGAATTTGTGCAGCAACCAGCTATCTTTATTGGTAATTCCATTGGTGCTTTGCTAGCCCTAATGGTGGTGACAGATTCTCCTGAAATTGCGATCGGGGCAGTCTTGCTCAATGCCGCAGGTGGCTTAAATCATCGTCCTGAAGAATTGAATTTGCCCTTGCGCTTAGTAATGGGTGCTTTTGCGAAATTAGTTAGCTCTGAGGTGACGGGTAAATTTGTATTTAACCAAGTTCGGAAAAAGCGGAATATTCGCAATTCCCTCCGTCAGGTTTATCGTAATCATCAGGCGATCGACGATGAGTTAGTGGATATGCTCTATCAGCCATCCTGTGACGAAGGTGCACAAAAGGTTTTTGCTTCGATTTTGACGGCTCCTGCTGGCCCTCGAACTTCCGATCTCTTAGCTAAGGTTGAGAAGCCTCTATTAGTACTTTGGGGCGATGCCGATCCTTGGACTCCGATTAATGGAGCGAAGGTTTATGAAGATGCAAGTAAGAATAAAGATATTCAAGTGATCCCTATTCCCAATACAGGGCATTGTCCTCATGACGATCGTCCTGAGATAGTGAATGCTCTGGTAATTCATTGGTTACAGAAGCTATAGCAAAAAAAA
>CAIJEA010000050.1 GCA_903819605.1 uncultured cyanobacterium
CACGACTGTATTCTTTAGCCGCAGGAAAAATATGCATTGTCCATGTCAATAGTGGCGATCCGATCGCAAACCCAACAATTAGGGAACCAACCATCGTGATCGTAAACAGGGCATTGGCAGGTAAGAGATCGGATTTTGGCACAATCAAAGGAATAGCAGACTGTTCGGCTGGTGCAAAAAAGTTAGTAAGTGTGGAAATAATAAAGGTAATTAGCAGTAACGCCATCAATGAGTGGGGCAGAAATGGAATGGCGAAAATACAAGCCCCCCGCAAAAAATTACACAAAATCATCACTTCACGTTTGGGATGCCAATCCACAAAAATTCCTGCAATTGAACCCAAAAAAACCGCAGGCAAGGTCATGGCAATCATGATCAATGACTCTCGCGTATTTACAGGAACAGGATAATCTTTGTAATCGCTAGAAACTGCGATCGCGATTAGCAAAATCAGCACAATTTTATCGACTAACTGTGACAGGATTTGCGCGATCCACAATGCCAAAAACTGACGATTACGCAGAACTGTCAAATAGCCAGCAGGGGAATTCAGATCGGGTTGAGACATCAATTAAAGTGAGATTTTCCAAACATTGTAGAACAATCGCTAAACCAGAAAATAAGGGCAGCGCGAAGCGCTGCCTTTATTTTGTTAATTGGCTGTAGACGATCGCCTGCGAGATGCTTCTATTTTTTCTTGTTGTTTCGTTTTTAGGTCATTGCGATCGCCCTTACTCCTAGCAAACGGGATCACATCCGCTGCCGACATTTCCCTTGCTGCCCTAATCAACAAACCAGCAATAAATAAACAAGATATCGTCGAACTACCGCCATAGCTCAAGAAAGGAAAAGGCAAGCCCGTAGTTGGCAAAACCCCTGTCGCCACACCTACGTTCAAGATTGCTTGTACCACAATTAATGAGGTAGAACCAAGCGCAATCAGTCGCACTACAGGATCTTTGCATTTGTATGTTACCGATAGTCCAATCGTGCCGTAAATCATCACTAACATTAGCAAGCAAATACCACCAAACAAGCCAAATTCTTCTGCAAAAATCGCAAAGATAAAGTCCGTATACTGAATTGGTAAAAATAATTTTTGTTGTGACAAGCCAAACCCAGTTCCCCACAAACCACCAGATCCGATCGCCATCAAACTTTGTACCAATTGATAGCCATCACCTGCCTGATCTTGCCAAGGATCGAGAAATGACATAATCCGCCGCCGTTGATATTCTCGAAAGGTGACACTTGCCACAGCGACACATGTACCTAAAGCCGCAGTTCCAAAAAGCTGAAGACTAGGTAATCCTGCTCCTAACGCAATCAGCCAAAGGGTAATCCCACAGAGTGCGGTCACACTCAAACTCGGTTGCATCAAAATGCCACCAAGTACCAATAAAAACACGAATATCCAACCAACTCGAACTTTCCAATGGGTACGATTCCAATTACCAAATAGCTGAGCGGCTTGCAAAATCAAAAAGGGCTTAATTAGCTCTGATGGTTGCAGCAAAAATGAGCTCGAGCCTACCGATAACCATCTTGTTGCGGCGTTACGGGTTGTTCCTATGCCTGGAATATGGGTTGCATAGAGTAGAGCAAGAATAATAAACAGAAAGATGGGGCTGATTTTGACCATGAACTTTAATGGCAAATGCACGATCGCATTAAAGATCAGTAAGCCAATAAATGCCCATGCTAATTGATATTTGAAATAGAGCGTGCCATCTTTAAAAGCCATATCTGCAACTGGATAGGAAGCAGAAAAAAGAACAGCCATTCCTGCAAATAACCACAAAAAAGTCAGCCATCGCAAAAGACGAGCTTCCATTGCCCATTTATCGACCGTGCGATCGAAGAAGGGAAATACCTGAAAAATCTTAAGGAGTTTCACAGTTGCTGAGGGACTTGATGGTTAAGAGCAAAACATTAGAATTTCGTGCTGTTATTTTAACCATGATCTTTCGCGATCGCTTAAAATCTAAAATTATTTGTTAGCCGTCTGATGTAAACCCATCATAAAGTACATTAAAACTCGCTTGAGTGGGGAAATTTGTAAAAGTAGTAGACCAAAGCGGCGAAATACTTTAAAGAACCAACTGTGGTTAGAAAATAGAAGATTAGAGATATGAGTTAGCCAAATTACACCCAAATTGTCCCATTTACGTTTTGATTGATAACGCTTTAAAACGTTGATCGCCCCAAGCTCTTCATGATTTTGATGCGCGACTTTCAACACATTAGCTAAAGCATTGACATCGCGGATACCAAGATTCATGCCCTGACCTGCGATCGGATGGGTAGTATGGGCGGCATCACCGATAAGCGCTAAACTCGGCTGAATATAGCTTTGACTATGCATCCAACGGGGGGAATAGTTAGCGCGATCGCTAGATATCACCTTAATATTGCCAAGTTTTTCGATGAGGGGCGCTCCAAAACGTTTGGATAGCTCTTGCAAAAATGTCACTTCATCTAGGGCTAACAAAATGGGGGTTTCTTCTTTAGTCGCTGTCCAAACAATGCAAGCGCGATCGCTACCTAGTGGCAAAATCGCAAAGGGACCACTAGATTGAAATCTTTCATAAGCAAAGTTTTGATGAGGATTTTCAGATTGAATTGTGGTAACAATGCAGGTCTGGTCATATAAGCGTTCATCGATCGCAATATTTGCTAATTGCCGCACTTGCGATCGCCCACCATCAGCACCCACTAGCAATTTTGTTTCCAGATATTGCTCACCGATGTCAGAACTTATTTTTACGCGCATCACATGGCGATCGCTAATATATTCAATATCTAAAATTTTGGCTGGACAAATTAATTCAAGGTTGCGACATCCTCGCGCAAATTCCCAGAGTGAAGCCAGAGTAACTGAATTTTCGACAATATAACCCAATGCTTCTTGCCCCATTTCTTCACAGCGTAAATGGACTTGGTAGGGCAAATCTCCTTCGGAGACTTGGATTGTATGCATTGGGGTCACGCCTCTACGCTGCATTCCACCCCACACACCAATATTTTGCCAAATCTTACTTGAACCTAAGGCGATCGCACTAGCTCGACCGTCAGCCGTAAACTCTCCCCGCAAGAAACTATCGTTACTCTCAATAATTCCAACCTTGAGATCGGAGTTTGCCGCACAGTCCCTATCGCCTAGCGCACAGGCTAAACTTGCACCCACCATTCCCGCACCGACTATTAGCACATCAAACATTAGCTAAATTACTTTCTAAAGTATTTTTTAAAATTATTTTTATTTCCCTAACTACCATTATCGACATTTTGTAAAGAAATATTGCAGAACTAAAGATATTTTTAACTTAAAGAAAAATCTCACAATGTTTGTTCCTGTTTATAAGTAGGAAAGAACCTAGAATCAGTTTTGAAAAAATTGTAGTGGTCTAGTTTCGTTTAAAACCGACTTTAATAGTGAGAATCTCCAGCAAAAAAGGCTACAAACAACAAACATGTAGGCTGGTATGGTATAGAAGACAATAGAGATTTTACGATTGATTCCTACCTGAGATTTCAGATCCTGTAAAGACTACATTTAGTAATTGCAGTTTGAGCAACAGAAGAGTGCATCTCAAAGTGGGAAAATTTTGGACTAGAAAGAAAATTTTGGAGAAAGTTGGATGAGTTCCCCAGCAGCACTGTCAGCGTCATTAGTACAGATAGTCAATTTAGAGAGCGATCTGCGTGCCGCTAATTCTCGTCTGCGATATCGTCTCAAGCTCGTCGAGGATTTATGGGAATCAGTCTTATTACGAGAAAGTGGTCAGGAGTTAGTCGATCTATTGCGACAACTACGCGCAATGTGTTCTCCAGAGGGTCAAGCACCCGAATATCCCGCCCAAGAAGTTTTAAAAGTGGTCGAAAGTCTTGATTTACACCAAGCTACCACTGCTGCTCGTGCCTTTGCCTTGTTTTTTCAATTAATTAATATTGTTGAGCAAGATCATGAGCAAGAACAAACCAGCATCCACAGAATCAGCCCTATTAATAGCGAAGCTGAATATCCTGTTGGCACATTTCGTTGGCTCTTCCCCGAACTCAAGAAACTAAATGTACCACCTCGTCAAATCCAAAAAGTCCTCAATAACCTTGATATCAGCTTAGTATTCACCGCTCACCCTACAGAAATTGTGCGGCATACAATTCGCGAGAAACAACGCACGATCGCAAAGATGCTTAAGGAATTAGACCGACTAATCGGCTTTAAGGGGGACGAGCTAGTCTCACAGGCGATCGCCTTAAACTGGGAAGCAACCGCACTCCAAGAACAAATCGCCGAAGAAATTCGCTTATGGTGGCGGACTGATGAACTAAACCAAATTAAGCCAACGGTTTTAGACGAAGCGGACTATACATTACATTATTTTGAAGAAGTATTATTTGACGCGATCCCCGTACTTTACGATCGCATTGCTTCTGCGATTTCGGTATCTTTTCCGAAGCTAACCTTACCTCGCTACAACTTTTGTAATTTCGGCTCATGGGTAGGCAGCGATCGCGATGGCAACCCCTACGTCACCCCTGAAGTAACTTGGCAAACCGCCTGCTATCAACGCAATCTCGTCCTTAATAAATATATTAAGTCCGTCGATCGCCTGAGTCGGCTATTGTCTTTATCCCAAAGTCTGAGCGATGTTTCCCAAGAATTGCTAGACTCCCTCGGCGACGATCAAATTCATCTGCCCGAAATCTACGAAAAAAATTCGATTAAATTTCGCCAAGAGCCCTATCGACTCAAACTTGCCTATGTACGAGATCGCCTCGAACGTACTCGCGATCGCAACCAAAAACTAAGACATAGTGGCTGGCAAGCTTCAGAGATGGAGTTATCCACCAAGGGACAAGAACATCAGATTTACAACCATGTTTCCGAATTTTTAGCAGAATTAAAACTAATTCAAGCGAGTTTAATCGAAACCAAGCTGAACCCCAAACCCCTCGAAAACCTGATCCGTCAAGTTGATGTCTATGGCTTTCATCTTGCCCACCTAGACATTCGCCAAGAAAGCACCCAACATAGCAATACGATCACCGAAATTGCCTCAACACTCCAACTTTTGGACAAGCCCTATGACGATCTTACCGAAGCAGAAAAGGTAACGTGGTTGACCCAAGAGTTAAAAACTCGCCGACCGATGATTCCCGCTAAGTTGAACTTTAGCGCTAAGACCAACGAAATTGTGGAAACATTTCGGATGGTTGCCAAAGTTCAACAGGAATTTTCAGTCGCAATTTGCAACAACTACGTGATCAGCATGAACCGTAGTGTTAGCGATATTCTCGAAGTCCTGCTACTTGCCAAAGAGGCAGGACTCTACGATGCTGCAACGGGTATGGGTTCGCTCAGCATTGCACCTTTGTTTGAGACAGTCGAGGATTTACGCAGTGCCCCACCAATTATGACTGAGTTGTTTGAGTTACCTCTTTACCGTACATATCTCGAATGCCACGGACATCTACAGGAGGTAATGCTCGGTTATTCAGATAGCAACAAGGATTCGGGCTTTTTAAGCAGCAATTGGGAAATTTATAAAGCACAACGCGCACTCCAAGATGTTTGCCAAAAATTTCAAGTCGATCTCCGCATGTTCCACGGGCGTGGTGGCTCAGTTGGACGCGGCGGCGGGCCCACCTATGAGGCAATTTTGGCGCAACCGGGGCGCAGCATCGAGGGACGCATCAAGATTACCGAGCAAGGTGAGGTGTTAGCTTCAAAATATTCTTTGCCTGAAATTGCTCTTTATAATCTAGAGACGATCGCCGCCGCCGTCATTCAAGCAGCTTTGTTGCCAAGCAGTACTGATACTCTTGACTGTTGGCTAGATACAATGGAAGAAATTTCCGTGCGATCGCGCCAAGTATACCGACACCTCATATATGAGCAACCCAATTTAGTCGAATTTTTTCATCAAGTCACACCGATTGAAGAAATCAGCCAGTTACAAATTAGCTCTCGCCCAGCAAGACGTGCAGGCAAGCGAGATCTAGGTAGTTTAAGGGCAATTCCTTGGGTATTTAGTTGGACACAGAGCCGATTTTTATTGCCATCTTGGTATGGCATCGGTGCAGCCCTTGAAGAGTTTCTCCAACAAAATCCCGACGGTCACCTATCGCTTTTGCAGTATTTCTATAGCAAATGGCCATTCTTTAAAACCGCGATCTCCCGTGTAGAGATGACGCTCGCGAAAACCGATCTCCAAATCGCGCATCACTATATGCGTGAACTTACCAAAGAAGGTTATGAAGAAGCCTTTGTGGAGGTATTTGCAGAAATCCATGAAGAGTATCAACGAACTCGTAAGGTAATCCAAGCTATTACAGGACAAAAACAAATTCTTGATAGCGATCGCGATCTTCAGCGATCGGTGCAATTACGAAATGGGTCAATTGTCCCACTCGGTTTTATCCAAGCATCTTTACTTAAACGGCTACGTCAACATCGTCCTGACACTGTCGATCTGCGATCGCGCTATTCCAAAAACGAACTTTTACGTGGTGCTTTACTGACAATTAACGGTATTGCCGCAGGTATGAGAAATACAGGCTAAATAAAAATAGAGGTGGACATTTCTTGTCCACCTCTATTTTTTATAGAAATCAAGCATAGGATGCTTTTGAGTTAGAGCGCAAAGCGTTATGCATCCATGTTAGGATTTTGGACAAACTGAGCGCATTTACTAAGCTGTGAGGACTATGAGCCCCAATCGTAATTTCCACGATCCCATACGGGTTGGTGTTATAGGTATCGGTAATATGGGGCAGCATCATGCAAGGGTTCTCAGCTTGCTCAAGGATGCAGAGCTAATTGGCGTTTCTGACGTGAGTGTGGATCGTGGACGCGATACTGCCAGCAAGCACCGCGTACTTTATTTTGAAGATTACCGAGAGCTTTTGCCCTTAGTCGATGCAGTCTGTATTGCTGTCCCAACGCGGTTACATTACGATGTAGGTACAACTTGCCTCAAAGCTGGTGTTCATGTCCTGATTGAGAAACCGATCGCTGCCACCATTGAAGAAGCAGAATCATTAGTTAAAACTGCCACTGAACAAAGCCGCATTCTTCAAGTCGGACATATTGAGCGTTTCAATCCAGCTTTTCAAGAGCTAAGTAAAGTTTTAAAACATGAGACGATTTTGGCGATCGAAGCCGATCGCATGAGTCCCTATTCGCAGAGGGCTAATGATGTCTCAGTCGTATTTGATTTAATGATCCATGATATCGATCTGATTTTGGAGCTTGTTCCTTCAGGAATCGTGCGAGTATCCGCCCATGGCAATCGGGTTTCCCCAGAATCTAGTTACCTCGACTATGTAACCGCCACAATTGGCTTTGAAAATGGGGTAATTGCCACGCTTACCGCAAGCAAAGTGACTCACCGTAAAAAACGGAAGATTATTGCCCATTGTAAAAACTCGCTTACTGAGTCTGATTTCCTAAATAATGAGATTTTAATTCATCGCCAAACTACAGCGAACTGGACAACTGATTACGGTCAAGTCCTCTATCGCCAAGATGGCTTTATCGAAAAAGTCTATACAAGTAACATCGAGCCACTCCATGCCGAGTTAGAACATTTTGTTGCCTGTGTCCGTGACAAACAACAACCCTCAGTTGGAGGCGACCAAGCCCTAAAAACTTTACGCCTTGCCAGTCTGATCGAGCAGACAGCACTAGATGGGCAGGTCTGGCGCAGTTGTGATTTGCAACTGCGCGAAGTTGCCACCGCAGGAAACTATTAAAAAGAAAAGAGAGGCTGCAATATGTGCAGCCTCTCTTTTCTTTTTAAAGAAGCTTAGCAAAGCGAAGTTTCCTTCTCTCTCTCACCCATTAGCATGATTCTCTAGGGATAGAAATCTCTCAAAAGCGCAGAAAGCCAGACAGTGACTGACTTTCTGCGCTTTTGAGTCCTAGGGAACAATGGGAACTATGCCAATTATCTCCAGTCAAAAGAGTCATGTTAAGCAGGAAAACAAGCTCATGAAATCTCTTACAAAAATCTATTTAGGCGTGGCGATCGCTACTTCTGTTCTTACCTCTTTTAGTGCAATCGCCTCAGCCGAAGAAGTAACGCTACCTGGCAGCTATTTAGGAGCAGGTGTATCTCTACAAAGTTTTGCCACAAATCCTTCAACAGTGGGGGCAAACATAGCAGGTCGCTATAAATTTGATGATGTTCCAATTTCTGTCAGAAGTTCTGTTCTCTTTGGTAATGGTGGAACTTCAGTAGTTCCTACCGTTTCCTATGATTTGCCCGTTGGCGATCGCACCAATGTTTATCTCGGTGCTGGAGCCTCATTTAAAGTTGGTGGTAATAGCAGCATGACAGGCGATCAAACAGCCTTTGCTTTACAACCTGGGGTAGAAGTTAGCCTTAACAAGCGCGTATTACTCTACAGTAATGCTGTTATTCCATTTAATGGTCAAAGCAATGGTTCAGCAGGAACCTCCCTACAAGCTGGTGTAGGCGTTCAATTCTAGAAAGTCCCAAAATAAGGTGCGGTGCTTTGCGCCGCACCTTATTTTTTACAGAATTTACCGATCGAACGAATCAAAAAACTTTAAAAGCGTCGCAAAGCAACACTTTTAAAGTTTTTTTGGTTTTGGTTTGAGCGCAAAGCGTTGTAATTGAAATCGCAAAAAAATTTTATTGTTTTATGCTTCCCAAAAGCCGCATCCTTGACAAGGCCCATTAGGATTGACCGCACAGCGCATGATTTCTGAAGCAGCATTATATCGACAATTTTTATCCCCAATTACCCAACGCCCGTCTAGTAAACTTCTTTCCAAATTTTCTGGCGCGAGTTGCACATAAACTAAGACTCTAAATAGGTTATATTTCCCTCTCCGAAACTGATATCGATGGCGACGTTCCAAGATCGTATAGGTTTTACCATCTAAATCAATATAGTTTCCTGGTTGGGGAGTCCAGTCTAGATATATTTTGCCTAGGGTTCTTTCAGGATGAAGGGTGCAAACCTCTGTTGGTACTGTTAATATTTCCATAAGATTAGCGATTTAAGTAAAAAAATTTGCAAACTACCTGAATTTGACTCGTAATATGTATATTTCATCATATTTTTAATAAGTATAGACTTAGCGATCGCTGATTTCGTTATAGCGTTTCCCTGTCTAGTGAAGTAAACCTCTGTACCTCACCGCTATAAAAAGCTTAAACCGTAGGCAGAACCAATAATTACCGCCCATTTTTAGCCTTTGTTTTTATAGCAGTTTTCGATCAAAAGAACCACAATAAATTTGTTAAAAGCGTTGCTTCGCAACGCTTTTAACAAATTTATTGGTTCGGGTTTGAGCGCAAAGCGCTGTAGGAAATCATTAGTGGTGGATATAATTGTTACAACCCTAAGATTTACTGAACTATATACTTTCATAATGCACCATATTTTTTCTAATACCTGCTTTTGACGCTGGTTTTAGAAAAACTCGTGATTATACATATTCAATAATTGCCATTGTTCTCATAAGACTCAATTCATCTTAGCCACAAATCCCTCAACTCCGTATGCAACTAAAACGATTAGTAGCGATCGCCATTTTCTTTCTGTCATTGGTGATATTAATTCTGCTGGCAGAGCCAGCCAGAACCATAGTCATTGCTGATGTCAAATTTCCAGAGATTAGCGCGAAATCTGCTCAAATAATCGCTCAAAATATTTATCTTTCGCCAGAAATAAACCAAGCTGCTCCAGTCTTAGGCTGTGAAATCCAACCACCAGCTAATCCACCCGATCCATCATTACCTGCGGCGCTCACTTCACTTCCAATTAAATTAGATCGGTTTCGGAAGACTTTGATCGGCTCTAAACCTAATAAAAACTCTTCTGTAAAGGCGATCGCCTATAGTCCTAAAGAAATTATTGCATTGGCGGCAGCTTCTAATTATGGCGATCGCTATTTCAAGGATCTCGCAGGTAAGCCTGCCGATCTATTACCAATTATTGTCCTTCATGAAACTGTCGGCTCTGTGGATAGTGTGATTAGCTTCTTTCAAGAATTCCATACGGATGAAGATAATCAAGCTAGTTATCACACTATGATTGCACTTGATGGAACGGTTATCTACTTCGTACCTCCAGACAAACGTGCATTTGGAGCAGGAGATTCTGTTTTTAACAGCCCATTAGGGAGAGAAGCTGTACAGACAAATCCGCGATATCCTAGTTCTGTAAATAATTTTGCCTATCATATTTCCTTAGAAACGCCTGAGGATGGAATGAATGATAGTTATGACCATAGTGGATATACGGAAGCTCAATATCAATCTCTAGCATGGTTAGTTGCCAAAACAGATGTTCCTTTAGATCGGATTACTACTCACAAAGCTATCGATCTCTCTGGCACGCGCATCGATCCACGTAGTTTTGATTTTAGCCTCTTCCAAAAGAAGCTTGGTGAATATCCTAGAACTAAAGAGATTATCATCGGCTGTCCAGCAACCACATCCTAGAACTCATTTACATTTACATTAAAAGTATTGCTAAGCGATACTTTTTAGGGCTTAAGCAAAAATGACTTGAAACCCTTATTTCACTGTGGGGGCAATTCATGAATTGCCCCTACATTTCTAAGTGGTCAGATTTTTCTCGATTCGGCGATCGGGAACGAGCCAGATGATAGCGACTAAAATGTAGAGCGCACAGGCAAGCAAAGGGACAAAAAATGAAGTTGCGATCGCGATCGCATATATGCCCAGAGAAACCTTACCTTTAAAGTCATTACCGATAGCGATCGCTAGAGTTGAGTCTTCTCCATGATAAGCGATGAGAACTCGACAGAGAATGTAGTAAGCCAAAGCCGAGAGTAATAGAACTATGCCATACAGAGCAACTGGTAAAGCTGCGAAGTGATTTTCGCCCATCCATTCAGTGGCAAACGGAACTAGAGACAACCAGAACAGTAAATGCAAGTTTGCCCAAAGAATGTAGCCGTTAACCCTTCCCACTGCTTGTAGTAAATGGTGATGGTTATTCCAATAGATGCCAAGATAAATAAAGCTGAGGACATAGCTGAGAAATGCGGTAACTAATGGAATTAGAGCCTCTAGAGTTTCTTTATGAGGAACTTTTAGTTCTAATACCATGATGGTAATAATGATGGCGATCACTCCATCACTAAATGCTTCTAACCGTCCTTTGGTCATCTATTTAACCTCTCTATAGTTTTGACTGCTTTAGTGGAAATTATCATGCTTGTCAAACTATATCAATCTTAAGGGAACGATCTAGAAGCGATCGCAAATTCATCAAGGCGATCGCACCAACGAATCTCTACAAAAGGCGATCTCCTATTCCCACCATCACAAACTAGCAAGGTGATCGATCTCTATTTAGATTTTGCAGATCTGAGTCTTTGTTTTGCAGAATCATAGGCAGGATCGTGTTCGTCAAAGCTAATGATTCTAACGGTTTTAGGAAAAGGAGATTCCACTACTCGATAAATCAATCGATATGCACAGTCGCCCCAATCAATCTCTAGCGCTCGATAGTTTGCCAAATCCCCTTTTAATACGTGATTTGGGAAATATTGGTTTGTTTGTAGTGGACTTGTCGATAGAAGTTGTTTGAGACTGGGATACAAGTTTTGTAGCTGTACTGGCAGCTTTTGTATATCCTGTTGAATAACCAGTTGATTTTCCTGAATTGCGTATAGAGACTTCGCTTTGCGTTTTTTGTTTTTTCCCACTAGCTTTGAAAATACTTATTTGTTGCTGCAACATATCTAGATCTATTTCTTCACCTCTTTCAATAGTTGTTACCCACTGAGAATTATCAGCTTCTAAGGGAAGCCGTTGAATTGCTTTACCTTCAGCCGAATAGGGATTAAGTTTTGCTAGTGATGAATTTGTGGTGGTTTTCATATTCATAACATTGTTGCGCTGTATAAATATTCTATCAGAGCATCACATAGCTCAATCGTCATTACCTATATCCATCGTCGCAAATTTATCAAAGCGATCGCATCAATAATCTCTACAAAAGGCGATGAGGCTTTTACTTAGTTTCCATTATTTTTTGAAGGAATTCTGCGATCGCTTCATATTGTTGAGGTGTGAGGCTGCCACGATATGCCACGATGCGAGAAATATCAATTGCACGAACTCGATCTAATAGAGCAATTGATGGTGATTTTAAATTAGCTACACCAGCCGAAAATCGTACATATAAATTAGGATTGATATCAGCCCATTCTTGTCTTCGATCCGTTGTCATGGGTACAACAAAGACTAGAGGAAAGCGCAGTTTTCCTAATCGGCTGGGGATTCCTACAACAATTGCAGGTCTGTAGCCTTCTTGCTCTCTACCACTAGGATTTTGACTAGGAAATTTTGCTGTGACGACATCACCAATTTGTAAAATATGCTGTGTCATACACCGATCTCAATTTTTCCTGTTTCAGCGATAAATTTAACTGGTAGACCTTCTTGCAGTTCTCCTTCTTGCCATTCGTAGGGTTCATAGTTATCTAAACTTGACAAGTCACTCTCTAGCCAGTCGGAATCTTCTTGAGTGCGTGAGTTTTCAGTTTGCCATACAAGATAGTTTAAGAAGTTAAGAACTTCTCGCAGCTTATCATCAGGAATAATTTCTAAGCGTTGTACTATCTCGCTTTTAATTGCGTTCATACGACTTTTCTCGATTCACACTCAAGTTAGTTTTAGTTTAGCAAACCCTAGTAGTAAAGGCGATCACACAAATAATATCTACAAATGGCGATTGCTCATTTATCAAGGCGATCAAATAATCTCTACAAAAAGCAACTGAATCATATACAATCATTAAATTACCCGATATATTCTTGTAATTTTAATTTTTTTATGCCGCGAACCTATTAACATGAGCAACTACGATTTAATTAAGAGTGCAATTTTAAATAAACAGCAGATATTTGCTATCTACAAAGGGTTTCGGCGTGAGATGTGTCCACATATTCTTGGATGGAAAGGAAGTAAACAACAATGTCTTTTTTATCAGTTTGGTGGTGAGAGTAGCAGTGGAGCCATTGTTTTGGGATCTGATAAGAATTGGCGATGTATACCGATAGATACTCTTGAGAATATCACAGTGCATGATGGAGATTGGTACACAGCGAGAAATCATAACCGCAGTCAAACATGCGTAGATCAAATCGATGTAGAAGTATCTTTTTAAAACTCATTCCAATTCTTGATCTATCTCAGTTAATTATTTCAATGTTATTAGAGAAACTTACAGTTACGAACTTCCGTTGCCATGAATCCATCGTTGACTTGCCTATCCACAAGTTAACTGTGTTTATTGGTGAAAATGATTCTGGTAAAACAGCCCTACTGGATGCTCTATGTATACTTTTAACTCCTAAAATACCAATATCATCAGATTTTAGGAAACTAGACTCGGATAACAATGCGGATAAAATCACTATTTCTGGAACGTTTGGGATAGAAGAAAATGATTCAGTTCCTTTAAACTTGTGTTCTCCAGATGGTCAAAAATTTATCTTAACTAAAATTTTTCAAGAGAAGACATCTAGTTGTTATGTACAATGCACTGGTTTTGAGGATGAGAGATTTAATTCTTTTGAAAGTCAACAAGCTGCTGTTCAGAGAGAGTTACTTGAAGGATTAGATATTGCTCCAGCTAAAAATGCTGGCGAAAGAATTATACAGTTTAAACAGGCGGCAGATTCAAATCTTATAGCACAAGCAGAATGTATAAAGCCAATCAACTTCAACCAAATTTCAGAATATCTTCCGCGATTTGAGTATATTTCCTCTTCAGAATACAGGCAGCCTGATAGCTTAATTCAAAGAATATTACAGGGAGTCACTGATTCCTTCATGCGACCAATCAATGCAGAAACACAAAAGAGTGAATTGCTTCCTGCACTAGTTTTAATAAAAGAGCATCTTCATAATGCACTAAACGAAAAGATCAATGAAATTACAGATATTCTAAAGCGTTTTTATCCTGAACTTCGATCTGTTCAAGTTAACTCTAATATTGACTTTCTGAAGAGTTTTACTACGGCAAGTTTAATGCTTGACTTTGGAGATGGACCGCAACTTCTTAATACTTTTGGAGAGGGTACAAAGAAAAAAGTATGGATGTGTCTATTGGATTGGGAAAAACAGGTGCAGCAGCAAGAAAATATTTCAGTTTTTCGGGCTTATGATGAACCTGATATTAATCTTGATTATTCCGCAGAGCGTAAACTATTTCTAGGGATAATAGAATCAGTCAATGCAGAAAGATCTCGAATTCAATCAGTAGTATCCACTCACTCAGTTACATTAATAGACCGCGCACCTATTGAAGCGATTAGACTTATTAAGGTTAAAGATGAGCATCACAGGGAAGTTGAATTTTTTGATTGTAACCTTGTAGACGATGTAATTCCTTTCATGTTTAATGTTGGGCATTCAGTTGGTATTTCCAACTCATTAGTATTATATGAAAAAGCATTTCTTGTTGTTGAAGGAGAATCCGAAGAAAATGCAC